>CAXMZV010000178.1:0-7693 GCA_964199985.1 Candidatus Ilumatobacter isfjordensis
GTCGCGGCGCTGCATCTTGTCAGCCAGCGCCAGACCGACGGCGAGTGGGAGGTGGCCTCCGACGATCGCATTGCCACCGTAGAACCGCGTGTCGGCATCGAACAGATGCATCGACCCACCCCGACCTCCCGAACAGCCCGAGGACCGTCCAAACATCTCGGCCATGATCGACTCCGCCGCTATGCCCCGCAACAATGCGTGACCGTGCTCTCGATAGGTCGCCAACACGTTGTCACTGGGATCGAGCGACCGCATCACACCAGCGGCCACCGCTTCCTCTCCGATGTACAGATGGAGAAAGCCGCGAATCCTGGCCTCTGCGTACAGCTCGGCGCATCGCTCTTCGAAGACGCGCACCCGGATCATGTCGCCGAGCAGCGCCATGGCCAGCCCGTCATCGATACCGTCGAGCCGATACCCGGTCACAGCGTGCTCCGTACTGCAGTCGGCGGGCCTTCGAGTGTCGACGTGTCGCCCTCGTCCTCACCGAGCTCTCGGGCCCGGATCACACGGCGCATGATCTTGCCGCTCCGCGTGTGCGGAAGCGAGTCGACGAACTCAATCTCTCGAGGCGACACTGCCGCGCCAAGCCGACGTCGGCAATGTGCCATCAACTCGGTTCGGAGCGCGTCGCCCGGCTCACGATCGCGATGCAGGACCACGAACGCCTTGATGATCGCCCCGGCGGTCGGATCGGGTTTACCGATGACGCCAGTTTCGGCAACTGCTTCGTGTTCATCGAGCACTGCCTCGACTTCGAACGGGCCGATGAGGTGCCCCGCGGTCTTGATGACGTCGTCGCCGCGGCCGACGAACCAGTAGTAGCCGTCGGCATCGCGACGGGCCAAGTCACCAGACCGATACCACTCGCCATCGCGACCGACGAAGCAGGATCGATACTTCTCGTCGCGGTCGAGATAGGACCGGAACATCGAGGGCCAACCGGCCCGAAGTGCAATCTCGCCCGACTGCGTGACGTCTGCGACTTCGATGACGTCGCCGTTCTCATCGACCACGAGGTCGCCGTCAGCGTTCCGTTCGAGCAGGGACGCCTCGACACCGGGAATCGGCCGGCCCATCGAACCAGGACGGACCTCCTCGTCGCATCGGTTGGCGATCATGATGGCACCAGTCTCGGTTTGCCACCAGGTGTCGAGCACCGGCACGCCGAACACACGACGAGCCCACAGCACCGACTCGGCGTCGAGTGGTTCCCCCACGCTGGCGACGACCCGGAGGTCAGCAAACTCGGCTGGAGCGGACTCGGCACCGATGCGCTGCAGCATCCGAAGGGCGGTCGGGGCGGTGTAGAAGACGTTGACGCGTTGGCCGGTGAGGATCTGGTACCACCGTCGAGCGTCGAAGTCGGCTTCGTCGACGATCATCGTTGCTCCGCACAGGAGCGGCGCGATGATCCCGTACGACGTACCGGTGACCCAACCGGGATCTGCGGTGCACCAGTAGATGTCATCAGGTCGGAGATCGAGCACGACTCGTGCCGTTGCATAGTGCGCAACCGCTGCCTCGTGCACGTGGACCGCACCTTTCGGCGCGCCCGTCGTACCGCTGGTGAAGTGCAGCAGGGCTGGCGTGTCGGACGTGGTGTTCACGGCATCGAACACGTCGTGCCCCTCGCCGATGAAGACCCCAAACGACATGATCATCGGTCGAGCAGCCGCACCCGTCGGCAACATGGCAGCCAGCGACTCCTCGGTGGCGCCGACGACGAGGACCAGTCGCAGATCGGGAAGCCGATCGAGAATCTTCGAGACCGTGCGACGGAACAGGACCGGCGTGGTGACGAGCACCTGCACCTTTCCGATGCTGAGGCGTTGGGCGACCGGATCGGGTCCGAATGCGGAGAACAACGGCGTGTAGACGCAGCCCGCCCTCAACGTGGCGAGGGCTGCGACATACAACTCGGGGATCCGCCCAGCGAGTGTGGCGACGCCGGCACCGGGTCCAACGCCGTGCGCCCGCAACGCTCCGGCGAACCGGCTCGTTCGGTGTTCCAGCATCTCATGTGTGATGTCGACGGGGTGCTCAGCATCCGCGTCGTCGCGGGCAAACCATCGCATCGCCACCTTCGCGCCGTCGCCGTTCCGGACGTGGCGCGTCGTTGCGAGGTCAGCCACGTTGACGTTGCCGCCATCGCCGAGTCCGAGCTCGATTCGAGCGTCGTGCCAGATTGCCGTCTCAGCGGTTGCGTGCAGCCGATCATGGATCTCAATGGCCATGTTTCCATCAAGCCATTGAGGGCCCTTTTTCGCCAGGGGCGAAGGTCATGTCGCTCACCGACTTGGACCGCGACCGCACGATCAACTTGCGGCACTCGTTGACAAAGAGCACGGTGCTCGCCAACCCCCAGCAGGTGAGCCACTGCACCGCGGTGAGCGGCTCGGTGTCGAAGGCGCGGTTGAGAACGCCGAGGTGGACAACAGCGACCTGCAAGAGCACCGTCACGCCGACGGCCGCCCACAGGAGACGGTTCTCGAACATCTTCACGAAGGCGCTCACCCGATCGGACCGGGCATTGAATGCATTGAAGACTTGGGCGAGCACCACCGTCGTGAACAGCATGGTTCGCGCTGTCGCGATGTCTCCGTCACCGCCGAGGAGGCCTCCGGCAAGTTCGAGGTCGAGTGCAACCAAGCCCGCCACGGAGGTGGTCAGCCCGACGATGACGATGGTGACCCACATCGGGCGATCGATGATGGGATCGCTCAAACGTCGTGGCTCATCCGCCATGACGTTGTCAACGCTCGGGTCGACGCCCAACGCCAGCGCAAGCGCACTGTCGGTCACGAGGTTGATCCACAGGATCTGAGTCGCCAGCAATGGCACCGCGAGACCATCAGCCACGCGGAGCCCGAGCGCTCCGGCCGCCAGCACCCCAATGACCATCACGAGCACTTCGCCAGCGTTCGACGCGAGGAGGTAGCGCAGAAACTTGCGGATGTCGGCAAAAATGTTGCGGCCCTCTTCGATCGCAGTCACGATGGTCGCGAAGTCGTCATCGGTGAGCACCATGTCGGCCGCCTCCCGAGACACGTCAGTGCCAATGCCACCCATCGCAACACCGATGTCGGCCTGGCGGAGGGCAGGCGCGTCGTTCACGCCGTCACCCGTCATTGCCACGACGTGTCCACTGCGCTGAATCGACTGCACCAACTGCAACTTGTGCTCTGGGGCGACGCGCGCGAAAACATCGGTTGACGCTGTGAGCGCATCGACGGTCGCCTCGTCGGACCAATCGATCGTCGCGAGATCGGCTCCGGTCACCGGTGCGGAAGTCTCAGCAAGTCCGAGGGACGCGCCGATCGCTGCGGCGGTGCGCGGATGATCACCAGTCACCATGATCGTCCGGATGCCGGCATCACGAGCGAGCGCGATCACCTCCGCGGCCTCAGCGCGCGGCGGGTCGGACAGCCCGACCATGCCGAGCCACTCGAGGTCGTTTTCATCGGCGAAGTCGAATGTCGGTGGCCGCTCGCTGTGGACTCGGGACGCAATCGCCAGCGTCCTCAGGCCAGAATCGGCAAACGCGCCGATCTCATCTGCTATCTGGCTGCGACGGGTCGCGTCAAGCGGGCGGGACCCTCCGGCGGACCGCTCCGACGTGCACCGAGAGATGAGGGCGTCCGGTGCCCCTTTCGTGATCTGCACGAATCTCTCGGCCCAGTCCGCATCTGCGCCGTCGACCTCAACAAGTACCGACATCAGCTTGCGTTCAGCATCGAAGGGGATCTCGTCGATGCGTGTCGTCGATTGAGCTGTTTTCGACGATGTTCGAATTTTCGTCTCGGCCACGACCAGGGCGATCTCGGTCGGGTCGCCAGTCACGTCCCATCCGTCGCCGTTGCGCACGAGCGTCGCATCACTCGCTGTTGCTCCTGCCCAGACAGTCCGTTCGACGTCATCGCGCTCGACGTCATCGCCGATCTCGATACTCCCCTCCGGGCGATAACCACCACCGGTCAATGTCGCTGTCCCGGTCGGAACGGTGATAGCGACCACGGTCATCTCATTCCGCGTCAGCGTCCCGGTCTTGTCGGTACAGATGACCGACGCCGAACCCAGCGTCTCCACCGAGAGCAGCCGTTTGACGATGGCGTGTCGCTCACTCATCCGCTGGACTCCGAGCGCCAACACGACCGTCATGATCGCCGGAAGCCCTTCGGGCACTGCGGCGACGGCCAGCGACACCGCAATGAGCAGTGCGTCGAACGCCTCGTCTGCGGAATCGACATCTGACGTGGCGACGATCGCTGCCACCACGATTCCAGCGAGCACCGTGACTGCGATCCCGAGGGTGCGGCTGAGCCGGCTGACTTGTCGTTGCAGTGGAGTTGGCTCGATTTCGGCGTCGTCCAACAGCGTCGCGATGCGACCGACCTCGGTCGACTGGCCGGTGGCGACGACGACTGCTCGGCCGCGACCACGCGCCACGAAGGTCCCACTCATGACCATGTTCACGCGGTCGGCGACCTCCGTTGCACCGTCGAGCGCGAGGGTGACCTTGGACGCCGGCACGCTCTCGCCGGTCAACGATGCCTCGTCGACCTCGAGCGATGCCGACTCCATGAGGCGCCCGTCGAATCCGACCGTGTCTCCTTCGGCGAGCACCACGACGTCGCCCGGCACCAGCGACGCCGTGGCGACACGACTGACTCGGCCGCTCCGCACCACGCTGCTGTTCGCTGCGGTCAGCTTGCGCAACGCTTCGACCGCGCGCGTTGCCTTGCCCTCCTGCCAGACACCGATGACGGCGTTCGCCACAACGATGACGCTGATGACGATGGCCTCCACCGGAACCGACGACTCACCGCTGCTCCACCAGGCGAACAGCGACACCACAATCGCCACGAGGAGCAGTACGACGAGCGGATCAGTGAACTGGGCGACAAAGCGACGAAGCAGCGTCGGCCCCGGCCGGTGCTCGAGCTCATTGGGGCCAACCAGCTCAAGGCGCTCAGCCGCCGCTGACCCGGTCAGGCCGGTTGCTGGATCAACATCGAGCGCGTCAGCAACGGCCTCGACCGGCAGTGCCCACCATCGATGTGACGACGCTGCCTCCATCACGGCCTCGGCCGACTGCTCCATCGACGGTGCGTCGTTCTCAAACGTCGAACTGGTCGAGCGCGACCAATGCATCCGACGCGTACACCGAGGCGGGGCCGCCCCCCATCAGCACTGCAACACCGATCGCCTCGTGAACCTGACCGCGCGTTGCGCCCGCCTTCAGCGCCGCTCGGACGTGAAGTGCGATACAGCCATCGCATCGAGCCGCGATCCCGATGGCCAACGCCATCATCTCTTTGGTCGCGTGTGACAGCTCGCCGTCGGCCACTGCTGCTCGGTGCATATCGCTGAAGCCCTGCATCACATCGGGGACAGCAGCACCGAGGTCGGCATATCCCTTGAGAAGCTCGGAGCGTCGTTGCACGAAGTTGGTGGTCATGATGTGTGTTCCTTCCGGTCGGAGCGGTGCCGTTGACTGGCCTCGCGGGCGTGTTCGAGGAGAACTCGACGTTCGGCCGAACCGAGGACCCGCCTTGCTGCCTCCACCGCGTCGGCATCGACCGAAATCGAGGTGATTCCCATGTTCACCAGCAACTCGGCAAATTCGGGGTCCGACGACGGAGCGAGTCCGCAGAGCGAGGAGGTCAATCCGGCGCGACGGCAGGAACTGACGATCTGTTCGATCGCCCAGAGCACCGCCGGGTCGCGTTCATCGAACAGTTCGGCGAGCATCTCGGAGTCGCGGTCCACACCCAGCATCAGTTGGGTCAAATCGTTGGTGCCAATCGAGACGCCATCGATGCCGAGAGCGGCATAGTCGTCGATGCGGGCGATGATCGAGGGGACCTCTGCCATCACCCAGATCTTCAACCCATGTTGCGACCCGAGACGGCTGCCAGAGATCGCATCGAGGCAGGCTTCGAGTTCCCACTTCGTTCGAACGAACGGGATCATCACCTGCAGGTTCGGTGACGATTCGCGAACCCGTCCGAGCATCTCAAGTTCGAGCGCAAACGTCTCGGTGTCCTGCAAGTACCGGTAGCAGCCGCGAAAGCCGATCATCGGGTTCTGTTCGACCGGCTCGAACTCCTCGCCGCCTTCCAGGCCACGGAACTCGTTCGAGCGGAAGTCCATGGTGCGGTACACCACCGGTCGGGGTGAGAACGCTGTGGTGATACGGCCGAGCTGAGACGTCATCCGCGAAACGAATTCACCCTGACCGCCAGCTGCGATCAGCGCCCGCGGATGTCGCCCACCGAGCGCTTCGGTTACCATGAACTCCCCACGCAGCAGACCCACACCGTCGACGTCGAGCGCGGCGATCTCCTCGGCTCGATCAGCAATTGCGAGATTGACGTAGAGGCGAGTTGCGAGCGCTTCGGAGGCGCCGGTCGATTTCGGCGCCGCTTCGATCACGGCGGGAACGGCGACGTGGCTCGCTCCAGCGAGCACCACACCCCGTTGTGCGTCGACCGTGACGACATCGCCGTCACGCAGATCGGTGGTGGCCGACCGGGTACCGACCACTGCCGGCAAGGCCAGTTCGCGACTCACGATTGCCGCGTGACACGTGCTGCCGCCAGCGTCGGTGACCAGAGCGGCGGCACGCCGCATTGTGGGGACCCAGTCCGGCGAGGTCATCTCGGCGACGAGCACTTCGCCGTCGAGGAGCCGGTAGCCCTCCTTCGGAGTGGTCAGCACGCGGACGCGCCCGCTTGCCGACCGAGCCCCGACCCCGAGGCCACGCAGCAACGGCTCATCGTCATGCGATTTATCCTCGTCGAGCGTGGTGATGGGGCGCGATTGCACGATGAACAGTCGGTCATCAACGTACGCCCACTCGATGTCCTGAGGAATGCCGTAGTGGCTCTCGATGTCGAGTCCCACCGATGCGACCGTATGAATCTCATTGTCGGTCAGGACGCGCTGCCATGCGGCAGGGCCGCTGAGCGACTCATGTACGTCGCCGACGTCGCCACTCGTGATCCGGTGCGATTTGTGTCCAATCCTGATCTCACGCACTCCGGCTGTTTCGCGATCGACCCGGTACGTGTCAGGCTCGATGCTTCCGGAGACCACCACCTCGCCGAGCCCGAACGCCGCTTCGATCGTCACCTCGTTCCGTCGTGCTGGGTCAGCGGTGAACATCACACCCGACCGGTCCGAACGCACCATGTTCTGCACCACCACTGCGAGTTGTGGAGGATTCGTCAGCCCGCGCTCAGCGCGATAGGCCACGACCCGCTCCCCGAACAATGAGACCCAGCAGTCCGTGATCCGTTCGAGCAGTCGGTCACTCGTGACGTTCGTGAATGATTCGTTCATTCCGGCGAACGATGTCTCGGCCGTGTCCTCCGCTGTTGCCGACGAGCGGACGGCGACGAGTTCGCCAGCGCACGAGGTCGAGTACATCTGGGAAATCACGGCGACAAGATCATCGGGCACGGTCATGTCAGCAATGAGTACCTGTGCCTCTTGGGCCAGACGGGCCAGGTCATCAGGTCCTGCGGACGCCGCCTGCTCCGTGATTTCGGCGAGGCGTCCGTCGATTCCCGCTTCCGTGGTGACTCGCTGGTACGCAGCCGCCGTCACAGCGAACCCTCCGGGAACAGGAAATCCGGCCGACAGTAGTTCGCCGAGGTTGGCGCCCTTCCCACCGACAAGCAGGACG
>CAXMZV010000179.1:0-7647 GCA_964199985.1 Candidatus Ilumatobacter isfjordensis
AAGCTCCGCAGCACGATTTCGGACGCCATGGCGTCGAGGTGCATGTGGCAGCCGGCGGGAAGGAACGGGAATTGCATTTGAACGGCGCGCTGGACGTCGCGCCGGGTCTCACCGAGGAGCGCCCGATAGCGGCGATCGAATCGGAACTCCTGTCGGTGCGTCCCGACGAAATCGAGCACAGTGCAGAACGCCTTGTCGCGTGTCTTGCGTAATCCACGGCCGAGCTGCTGCAGGAACAGTGTCGGGCTCTCCGTTGGGCGGAGCATAAGGATGGTGTCGACGGCGGGAACGTCGACGCCTTCGTTGAAGAGGTCAACTGAGAACACGACGCGTACGCGACCGGCCGCCAGGTCTCGTAGCGCAGCCTCGCGTTCAGGTCGCGGCGTGTTGCCCCAGATGGCGACCGCGTCGATGCCGTGATGGTTGAAGTGATCGGCCATGAACTTGGCGTGCTCGATACTGACGCAGAACCCGAGCGCTCTCATCGACGAGGTGTCGACATGCTGGTCGACCTGTTGGACGACGAGCCGAGCCCACGCGTCTGAACTGGTGTAGGTGTTGGTGAGCGCGTCGATGTCGTAGCCCCGACCTCGGCGCCACGGAATCTCGCGCAGATCCAGACCGTCGTGAATCCCGAAGTACAGGAACGGCGACAGGTGCTGCTGGTCGATCGCATCCCACAGCCGAAGCTCACCGGCGATCCGATCGTCGAACCACTGCAGGATCGGAAGACCGTCGCTTCGTTCCGGCGTCGCAGTGAGACCGAGCAACTCGACGGGAGCCAAATGGTCGAGCACCCGTTCGTAAGACGTCGCAGCGGCGTGATGAAACTCATCGACGATCACGACGTCGAAGTGGTCGGCTGGAAGCGCATCGAGATCGTTTGCATGGAGGCTCTGGATCGATGCGAACACGTGCTCGAAGCGCGTCGGGCGGGCTCCACCGACCCACTTCTCCCCGAACGACGCATCGCGGAGTGCGTACCTGAAGGTTGCGAGGCTCTGGTCGAGTATCTCTTCTCGGTGAGCGACGAACAGCAGGCGCGACCGGTCGAGTTGATCGCGCAGCGACGCGTAGTCGAGCGCGGCGATCACGGTTTTGCCTGTGCCGGTCGCTGAGACCAGCAGGTTGCGGTGGTGCCCTCGTTGACGAGACAGGGTGATCAGTTCGAGGAGGCGTTCCTGGAACGGATGTGGTCGTAGCTCGATCGGGCTCAGGATGACGTGCGGGCCGCGGTCGGTTCTGCCTGCACGTTCCCGTTCGGAATCGAACTGGTGAGGTTCGTAGCCGACGAAGTCTCCGGCTGACCAGTAGCTCCCGAACACCGCGCCGAACTTGTCGATGACATCGGGGTTGCGGGCCGCAGACACGCGCACGTTCCACTCGAGCCCGGTCACCTGCGCCGAATGCGTGAGGTTGGACGAGCCGACGTATGCGGTCGAGAAGCCCGACCGGCGGTGGAACACCCACGACTTTGCGTGCAGGCGCGTGGTCCCGAGGTCGTAGGAGATGCGAACGTCGGCGCCGAGGCCAACGAGTTGGTCGAGTGCCTGCCGCTCTGTCGAGTCGGTGTAGGTCGTCGTCAGCACACGCAACGAGCGGCCTTCGTCACAGTGTCGGCGGAGCGCATCGAGCAGCGGGCTGATTCCGCTCCGTCGGATGAACGCCATCACGACATCGATCTCGTCAGCGGAGTCGATCTCCGAGCGCAACTGGCTCCACAACGTCGGCTCGCCGGGCGCGTTGGTGAGCAACGTCGTGTCGAGCAACGGAATCAGCGGAGGTTCGAAGCTCGCAGTTGTGCCGTCCGGGCGAGGCCTGAGAATGGCGTGAAGGACCGACGCGGGATCAACTGGCTGAGCGCTCGGGTCCGACGTGACCAACTCGCTCAGGCGCTCCAAAAGGGCGCGAGCAACTCGTACGCCGACCTCGACGCGCTGTTCATCACTCACGTCAAGGAGCGCTCGCTCGACTTGCCCACTCACGTGTCGAGCAATCCGGTCGGACACGTCGGCGGTGTTCAACGGGCGACTGTCGACAGACAGACTCTGCGTCAACTCGTGGATCTCCGCTTGGAGCCCCTCGGTGATCAGGACCTCGAAGAGCCCCGGCTCCAGTTCCGCCACAGCGTAAAACTACGCGAAGGCGCCCCTCACCCGATGGCCCAAGGGAGCAGTGCGACAGCGAAGAGGACCGAGAAGCCTCCCGCTGTGGCTAGAAGAGCGGTCGTGACGCGCTGCGAACGCACCTGCGGCCAGTGCCGTCTTGCCGTGAGGGCTCCGGCGACGATCGCCGCGCCCGCGGCAACCGCCCAGATCCCGGCCGGTTCAACCCGAGCAAGCGCAAGAAGGGCCAAGCTGCAGATGAGCCAGCTGGCAGCGGCCAGCATCGCATCATTCACGTTCTGGTCGAACGTTCTCGGTGGGAGGCCTGCTTGCTTACGTTCGCCTCGGTCACGCCTTTCGACGTACGCGTCAAGATGGTCGAATGTTGACCCGACCGCCTCGGCTGGAACCCGAGTCGGCTGGGCGAGCAGGAACTCGCGGAGCCGGCCACCGGGGCAGAAGATCACCCCGTCCGTCTCGTACGCCTCATCGAATTCGTCGGCGACTCCTGCGCCCCACATCACGACCAGAGGAGCTACATCGGTGGGCTTTGCCTTCATACGGAGCGCAAGCTTGCGGGCTGAGTCGCGAGCGTTCTTGCCTACCGAGTCGAGCGCTTGACGAGCCCTGGACCAGTCGCTCCGAAACTTCGTCTCGACGGCGTAGAAGCCGCCTGGGCCGAGTAGAGCAAGGTCCACGTCGCTGTGTTCGAGCATGACGTGATTGACGACTCGCCAACCGTGCTTGCGGAGTGAGCGCAGCTCTCCAGCCGTCCACTCCTCCGCAAGGATGCCGGACCGCTTGTGGCCGAACCCGCTCGACTCCAGAAACAACCCGTAGACGAGCCAGAAGGCGGAAGCGACAATGGCGCCAGCGAAGTAGGGGAAGACTGCCGCCGGAAGGAACACGTACAGCATCGCAATGAGCGCACAGGTGAAAACGGCGACGAACAGCACACCTTGCCATCCGATACGCAACCAATGAACGAGGCCGCTTCGAATCTGATGGCGCGAATGGACGCCTGCTCGCTGGTTGCTGGACAGTTCTGATTGCCGTCGTCGACTTTGAGCGCGTTCGATCAAGGTCACAGTCGTGTATCGGCTCAGAGTCGCCGTCACGTGAGCTTGGTCGACCGACGCGGGAGCCGACCCACCGTTCTCCAGCTGACGTCAGAGTCGCTGCACCCCGATCAGTGCAGCAAGCTCTCGGTCCGGGCTGACGTGCCGCTTGTAAAGCGGGCTCATCGGCGTGTCGGCGAGCCACACCGCCAGACCAATGAGATCGAGGTCGCCATCGGCATCTTCGAGCGCATACCCAGCGAGGCGGACGAACTCGTTGACGACTCCGAGCATGCTTCGACTCGCCGTCGGCACGCAGACGGCGCCGTCGCCGATCCGATCGAGCGCGCTCGCAATGAAGTCGGGAGGCGCATCGTGGCCGACCAGCGTCTCCGCCAGCGTGTTGGGGAATCGGCGGAGGAGGGTCGAGGCCGGCGAGAGCGGGAGAAGCGCGGGCAGCAGTGTGTGTTCGTCGACGAAGAGCGCGACCTGTGGTCGCCAGAAGATCGCGGTCGCGTACCACGAGGTCAACGGCGCACCGCCGGAGGGCGTCGGGTCCTTCGTGAATCCGCCGAGGCGTTGCGCGAGCTTCTTCGTGGCGTGGACGGTCAGCATGGTCGGCCGTCGTCGCAAGGCGGGCGGATGCGAGCCCGCGTTGCCATCGTTCTGCTCGCAGATCCATCGCTCACTAATGAAACGGTTGTTCCTTCTGTGCGGCCTGTTTCGGTCATCGTCCCTAGTGTGGCAGTCAAGGACGAGACCCTCGGCCTCGGTGTTGCTCACCGTCCGGTAGGGCCAGTTGCGAGTTTGATACATCCGACACTGACCGAATCGAACTAATCAAACTTGGCGCCCTCACCGCGGTCGCGCACCGGCACTGCGCAGAGGCCGAGGAGGGCTGCACACCTGCATGGCGCGACAATCTCCGCTCGTCCGCGAACTCTGTGACACGCATGAGGCAGTATTGGGGAATGTCGTCGCCCGCCAACCCCACGGACACCCCGGAGAAGTCTCTAGCGGAGTTCTTCGCGGAGATCGAGTCCGGAGACGGACCGAGCTTGACGGCCGACGATCATCGGGGGCTCGTCGCCGCCGTACGTTCAGACCGCGAACGACCAGACGCCTGACGTGCACGTCGTCGTCGACGCGTCGTTGCTCGCTGGAACGCTCGTCGACGTCCACGGCGCGATCGGGCGCCGGTACCGGGAACGGCTCACCGAGCTCGTCGGTGACGATCGGGCGTACGTCATGCGCACCCTCACGAAGCTGGAGGTCGCGGCAGCACTGAGGAATCAGCTTCTTCGAGCCGACCGCGATCCCGTTCTGACCGATGAGCACTGCGATCGAGCAATCCGAAGCATGGCAAGTTGGCCGTTCCAGCGGATCGAACTGACCCAGCCGATGCTCGTTCGCGTTTGGGAAATGCGGAACAACATCACCACGTATGACGCGATGTACGTCGCCGCGACCGAGCAGCTGATGAACGAACACGGCGGCAACGCGATCCTGGCCACCGCCGACGGGCGACTGGCCAACGCGCCCGTCCTGAGTATCCCTGTCGAACGATTCTCGCCGGACGATTCGTAGAGTTGGACTTCGCCCGAGGCGCTATCGAGCGAGGATCTTGGAATGCCAAGCCGACTCGTTGCTCTTCATCCACTTGATGAGCGCCCTCACCCTCTGCGGGCATGCGTCCGAACCCGGTGAGGCAGTCGATGGCGACTTGTGCGAGCGACGCGAACCTGATTCCGTCTTGCTCCCACGTTCGCTCGAAGACGATGGGATCGTAGGGACGGGCGGTCACAACGTTCCCGCCGGTTCTCGCCGGACGGAGCCGCACCGTCTCGGCCAGCCGCGGCTCAGGCGGGCTTGGTCCCGACGGGCTCAGTTGTGTCTGCTCCATCTCCGCCACCAGAACACGTCGACACGATCACGACCGCAGCAGCCAGTCGATGAATATGCCGGAGCACGACGACTCCTTCAGTCATCTCCAATCGTCAGGCGAGTTGTCCGGTGCGGCTTCGGCGAGACTTGGATGATCGGCGCTCGACCGCCGGCTCGAGGTCGCCCGCAAACGGTCCGGCGACATGAGCCGACCGCCGGCAGGATCGGGTCGTCGATCGTCACGGCGGGGCCGGCGGCGCCGTCGATTCGCGGACGACCACGTCGGGCGGGTCGAGCACAGTGAGTCCGTCACCCTCCGCGCCGGCCATCTGGTCGAGCAACTGTTGCGCGGCGATACAACCGAGTTCGCGCTGCGGGAACGGCAGCGTCGTGAGTGGTGGCTCGGTGTAGCGGGCGGACTCGACGTCATCGACACCGATCACGCTGAGGTCCTCGGGAACGCGCAGGCCGCGCCCTCGCGCGACGTGGAGGACAGCGATGGCCATCAGATCGTTGTGCGCGACCACCGCTGTCGGCGGCGGATCTACCGACAGAAGGGATGCCGCGGCGTCGAGGCTGCCTGCGACCACGCTGCCGTCGATGCTCGGGTGCGCATCAGCGACAAGTTGATCGTCGATGGCGAGTCCGGCCGCGGTCATCGCACGTTCGTAGCCGACGAATCGTTTCCAGCTGTCGAGGCTGGTGCGGTGCTCGCGCAGGATCGCAATACGCGAATGACCGAGTTCGATCAGGTGCTCGGTCACCTTGCGTCCGGTCGCCTCGGCATCGACCACGACAGCGGACGCCCCGGCCACGTCTTGTTCGACGACGACGACGGGTACGCCCCCGCGCCGCAACACCTTCACGGTTTCGGCTGCGTCCGCCGTCGGCACGAGTACCACTCCGTCGACCCGTTTCGAGACGAGCAGCTGTGCGTATTGCGCATCGTGTTCTGGGTCGTCTTCCACATCGCAGACGATCAGGAGATACCCCTGCTCGCTGACGACATCGGTGATCCCCATCGAGACGTGTGCCCACACCGGGTTCGCCAATGTCGGCGCGATGAGGCCGATCGTCCTGGTCCGCTGGCCGGCGAGACTCCGGGCGATCTCGTTCGGGAGATAGTCAAGAGCTTTCACCGCATCGAGCACTCGCTGACGAGTCGCCGCGGCTACCGGGCGGGGCCCGTTGTTGAGCACGTACGACACGACCGCCGTCGACACGCCCGCCTGCTCGGCAACGTCTTTTCGAGTCGGCCGTTTGCCGACGCTGGCCGACGTCACCTGCGTTCCTCGATCATCCACAGGAACCGTAGTCCGGGTCGTCGTCGTAGTATCTACGCCCGTAGACAACCCCGTAGACATCACGGAGAACAACATGACAGTGCACGTTGGTTTGATCGGCAGTGGCTACATGGGTCGGGCCCATGCGATCGCGTTTCGCACCGCCGCGGCCGTGTTCGATCTCCCGTCGACCGTCGAGCTCGAACTGCTGGCCGACGCCAACGCCGAGCTCGCTGCCGACGCCGCTCGTACGCTCGGCTTCAACAGAAGCACGGGAAACTGGCGGGAGCTGATCGCTGATCCGACGATCGACATCGTCGACATCACCACACCGAATCTCATGCACGAAGAGATGGCGCTGGCCGCGATCGCCGCCGGCAAGCACGTGTACTGCGAGAAGCCGCTCGCCCCGACGAGCGCCGTGGCGAAGAAGATGGCCGATGCAGTCGACGCCGCCGGGGTGAAGACGATGGTCGGCTTCAACTATCTCAAGAACCCGGTCACGGCGCTGGCGAAGGAGATCATCGACAGCGGCGAGATCGGCGACGTGTTCTCCTTCCGGGGCTCGCACTCCGAGGACTACATGCTCGACGCCAACACGCTGGTGAGCCCGTGGCGGCTCGACCCGCGATCCGGTGACGGCGTCGTCGCCGATCTCGGGAGCCACGCTGTGTCGCTCGCTCGGCATCTGATGGGATCAATCGATTCCGTCGCCGCGGACTGTCGCACGATCATCGATGAACGCCCGACAGCCCAGGGCACGCCCATGAAGGTTGAAGTGACCGATGAGTTCGACGCACTCGTCCGATTTGCGAGTGGAGCCAGGGGCACGATCGGCGCGAGTTGGCTGGCGGCCGGCCGCAAGATGCAACTGGGCTTCGAGGTGCGCGGCACGTTGGGTTCGTTGGTCGTCGATTTCGAACGGTTCAACGAATTGCATCTCTACACGACCGATCAGGCGACCGGCCGCGAGGGCTTCACACTGATTCTGGCCGGACCTGCGCACCAGGACTACGTCAACTTCTGCCCGGCGCCTGGCCATCAGCTCGGCTTCAACGATCTCAAGGCGATCGAGGTGCGAGATCTGATCGCCGGCGTTGTGTCGGAGGACAGCTCACCATGGCCCGACTTCCGCGAGGCCTACGAGGTCCAACGTGTCATCGACGCGATCATCGATTCGAGTCGGAGCGGGGCTTGGGCGGCGATCGACTGACGGCTAGCTGTACTCGGCCAGGACGTTGGTGACGGTTTGACGCGATGAGGACCTCCGAGTGAAGTGGAGATTGCCGCCACCACTCACCAAGAGGTCCTCATGTC
>CAXMZV010000180.1:0-7641 GCA_964199985.1 Candidatus Ilumatobacter isfjordensis
GGTCAACGCCCTTCTGGTGCGTGAGCCGAGTGACGATGGTGGCGAGTGGTGTGTCGTCGTCGGGCAGACCGAGCCGAGCGAGCAGCGCCGTCCGATTCGTGGCGCGGGCGGCGAGCGACGATGCATCGAAGTTCGCAACGAGGTGCGGGTCGTCAGCGGGGTTCCACACGTCAGTGTCGATGCCATTGAGGACGCCGATCAGTGCATCGCCCCGCTGGCGGAGCGGTCCGTCGAGCCCGAAGCCGCCGTCGGGGGTGATGATCTCGGTGACGTAATTCGGTGACACGGCGACAACACGGTCGGCAAGCGCGAGCGCCCCGGACAACGGGTTGGTGTCGCCCCACCACTCGAAGTGCGCTGCCCGGGGGCCGATCAGTTCGAGCCATTCGGGCCCGGCAACGCCCTGGTAAGCGAGGTTGTGGATCGAGACGACCGTGGGGGGCGGCGACTCAAGCGCCGCCAGCACAGCCCCGGTGTGCCAGTCGTTCAGATGCAGCACGTCCGGTGGGTCCGCCTCGACGAACGCAGCCACCGCACGGGCAAATCGAAAGAACCGTTCGCTGTTGTCGGTCCAGCCCGACCCGTCAGCCTGGAGGTACGGATGAGGGCGGGCCATGCCGGGAACGCCGACGAGATGAAGGCGACCAACGATGGGATGAACTCCCGTCCGGATCGTTGCGGCGCCCACCCATTCGGGGACGGGCAGCTCGATCGTGGTTTCGTCGACGAGGTCGACGTCGCCGTAGTCGGGCATCACCAGATCCACGTCGACGCCAGCCCTGCGCAGCTCGGCGCCCAAGCCCGCCGCTGCGGCCGCCAAGCCGCCGACCGTGGCCACCGGAGAGAGTTCTGCTGTGGCGAACACGACGCGCATGCACATCAGTCTGGCCGACAACTACCGTCGCCTCATGCGCCGCCCTTCGATTTCTCACTCGCTGTTCGCCCTGGCGGCTGCTGTTGCTGCCGTCGGCGGAGCGGCCTGCAGCTCGAACGGCGACACCGACGCGAGCGGACCGGCCACGGAGTCAGTTGTCGAGTCAGCTGCTGAGCCTGCGGAAGAGCCAGCGGTTGAGTCAGCCGAAGAACAGCGCTTCCCCGACGTGGTCGACGCCGAAGCCACGGTGTCAAGTGCCGGGTGGATGTTCGCCGTCACGATCTCGTCACCGTACGACTCCTCCGACCGCTACGCCGATGGTTGGCGGATCCTCGGCCCCGACGGTACCGAATACGGGTTCCGACTCTTGACGCATGACCACGCATCCGAGCAGCCGTTCACCCGCACGCTCGACGGTGTCGAGATCCCTGACGACGTCACGACGGTCATGATCGAGGGGCGCGATCAGGAGTTCGGGTTCGGTGGCGCCACGTTCGAATTGACGTTGCCGACGAACTGACCGGTCCAGCTGAAGGGCCCAGGCGACAATGGCAACGCGACCTGCTTGACTGGCGCGGTGTCCGACTCCCCGTACGAAGAGCTCAGCAACGACATTCGGCTTCTCGGCCGGATCCTCGGCGACATCGTCCGCGATCAGTCAGGCGACGACACCTTCGAACTGATCGAATCGGTGCGCAAGGCAGCAGTCAACGGTCGCCGCAATGACGAAAGCGCCGTCGAGGCGCTGCGGTCGGCCCTGAGCGACCAGCCGATCGAGCAACAACTCGACGTGATTCGCGCCTTCGACTGGCTGTCTCTGCTCGCCAACACTGCTGAGGACGTACATCTCGAGCGGCGGCGGCGATTCCACCGGGCCGCCCGTTCGACAGCACAGCCCGGCAGCCTCGATGCAACGTTCGAACGGCTCCGTTCGATCGGTGTCGACGCCGACGAAGTGGTCGGCGTCATCGATGCGCTCGCCGTCAGCCCGGTGATCACTGCCCACCCGACCGAGGTCCGCCGCCAGACGATTCTCGACGTGTTGCGCGAAATCGCCGACGTGCTGGACGCACGCCACCGACTCGACGCCGACGATCCCGCCATCGACGACGCTGAAGCGCGGCTTGGCGTCAACATCTTGTCGCTCTGGCAAACGGCAATTCTGCGCCTCTCGAAACTGCGCGTGCGCGACGAAATCAACGAGGCGCTCCGCTATTACTCCGCCAGCCTCTTCGAGACGATTCCGGCCCTCTCACGGCACCTGGAACAGATCGTGGAGGACGACTTCGGTGCCGTCGATGCTGACACCAGCGCAGCGATCAGCATGGGTTCGTGGATCGGTGGCGACCGAGACGGCAACCCGTTCGTCACTGCCGACGTGATGCGGCTCGCAATCGGCCGCCACACTCACGTGGCGCTCGGCCACCACCTCGCAACACTGCACCGCCTCGGCCGCGAGCTGTCGATGTCGGCTCGTCTGATCACGCCCACCGTCGAGCTCACTGAGCTGGCGGATACCTCGGGTGATGATTCACCGTTTCGTGCCGACGAGCCGTACCGCCGAGCGCTGCGCGGGATGCATGCTCGCCTGTACGCGTTTGCCGAAGACGCGATCGACCCCGACGTCGACGAGGTTCCCGGACCCCTTCCCGCTGTTCGACGAGACCCCTATTCGTCGATCGACGAGCTCTTGGCTGATCTCGACATCGTCGACGCGTCTCTGCGCTCGCATGGTGGCGATGCCCTTGCCGATGCCCAAATCGAACCTGCTCGTCGCGCCGCAGCGATCTTCGGCGCCCACCTGTGCGGTCTCGACATGCGGCAGAACTCATCGGTCCATGAGACCGTCATCGCGGACTTGCTTGCCAACGCCGGCGTGCACGAGGACTACCCGGCACTGACCGAAACCGACCGAGTCGAAGTGCTGACCGCCGAGTTGGCGTCGCCGCGCCTGCTTCGCCATCCGAGCGCCACGTACACCGACCAGACCACCGGCGAACTCGGCGTCCTCGACGAAGCCGCACGATCGGTCGCTCGTGTTGGCGCACGCGCTGTGCCGCACTACGTGATCTCGATGGCCGAGACCGTGAGCGACGTGCTCGAAGTGGCGGTCCTCCTCAAAGAAGTCGGGCTCGTCGAACCGGCGCGTGCCGGCCGACCGGCATCCGCGCAACTCGACATCGTGCCGCTCTTCGAGACGATCGGCGACTTGGCCGAGTCGGCCACGACGCTGACGGCGATGCTCGCCAACCCGGTGTACAGCCAGCTGGTCACGTCGCGCGGCGATCGCCAAGAAGTGATGATCGGATATTCCGATTCGAACAAGGACGGTGGCTACCTCTCCTCACAGTGGAACCTGTTCGCAGCACAGGCTGCACTCGTCGAAGCAGCTGACGTCGCCGGCGTCAGGCTGCGTCTGTTCCATGGCCGCGGCGGCACCGTCGGCCGCGGCGGTGGACCCGCCTACCAGGCCATCCTCGCCCAGCCGCCCGGGTCGGTCGATCGGTCGATCCGCCTGACTGAGCAGGGCGAGATGGTGGCGGCGAAGTACAGCACGCCCGCCTTGGCTCGTCGCAACCTCGAGACACTTCTGTCGGCAACGATCGAGTCATCGTGCCTCGACGCCGAGCAACTTGGTGCTCCCGCGGACGGCTTTGTCGACACGATGCAGCAGCTGGCCGACACCGCTTTCGATGCCTACCGCTCGCTCGTGTACGGCGATGACCGATTCGTTGACTTCTTCCGGTCGATCACGCCGACGAACGAGATCGCCACGCTCAACGTGGGCAGTCGTCCCGCGTCACGCAAGAAGTCACTCGCGATCGAAGACCTTCGCGCCATCCCGTGGGTGTTCGGGTGGACACAGTGCCGCTTGATGATTCCGGCCTGGTACGGCGCTGGTTCAGCGTTCGAAGCGATTGCCGCTCAGGACGCCGATGCAGCCGAGCGCTTCGCTCAGATGTATACCGATTGGCCCTTCTTCACGGCCATCGTCAACAACATGGGCATGGTGCTCGCCAAGACCGACATCGACATCGGGCGCCGATACGCCGACGTCCTCGTCGAGGACGCGACGACCCGGAGTGACATCTTCGGGCGCATCGAGGCTGAGCACACCCTCACCCGAGCGTGGCACGAGCGGATCACCGGCTCGCCGGACCCGCTCGCTGACAATCCACTGCTTGCCCGCAGCCTGCGCAATCGTTATCCCTACCTCGACCCGTTGCACGTGATGCAGGTCGACCTGCTTCGGCGATACCGAGACCGCGGCCACGATGAGTTGATCGAGCGCGGCATTCAACTCACGATCAACGCCATCGCGACCGGCATCCGCAACTCCGGCTGAGGCATGCCAGCGTCACATCGGGCCCCGGCCCCGATGTGACGACTCCGGCTGAGACTGTCGATTTCGGGGGTGTTTCCGAATCGTGTTGACGATGCGTCATGTCGAATGGTTACAATCCCGATTGGATTACTCGGCTTTCTTGATCGGCGCTGCGAATGACACTTCTCGAACACACCAACCTGGGTCCTGATCTGGCCCCGCTCGACGACCTCATCACCCAACGGTTCTGGACGGGCTCGTCGCATCACGCCCCCGAGGTCTATGAAGTCGACTGTTCGGGCTTCGAGATGAGCGATGCCGATCTGCAGCCGGACAGCGAACTCGCTCGGCGCATGCGTGCCACCTACAACTCCGTCGGCTTGGTCGTCTTGCGCAACACCGGATTGACCGATCTCGCCACGATGCGCGAGTTCGCCAAGATCGTCCTCCCCGCCGAGATGATTTATGAAGGCGGCGCCAATCCGCGCGGCCGGCTCGAGGGCAACGTGTACGAGATTGGTGCGCCGCTCGCGGCCCGCCTCCCTTACCACCACGAGATGGCCTACGTCAGCAAGAGCACGCGGCTGATCAGCTTCATGTGCGCCGAGGCGCTGCCCGATCGCGGTGCCACCTACGTGTCCGACGGCGTTGCGTCCACTGAGGCGATCCTCGACACCGATCTTGGCCAGAAGCTCAAGGCGCACGGCGTTTGTTATCACCGCAGCCTCACCGATGCCGAGAGCTTCGTCGGCGAAGTCGGGTACGGCGTCTACAACCACTGGCAGAAGTCGTTCGGTACCGACGATCCCGCCGTGGCCGAAGCCAAAGCGATCGAACGCGGCTTGGTCGTCGAGTGGGGCCCGAATCGCCTCATGAAGACACGGTTCTACAACCCGGCGTTCGAGTACTTTCCGCAGCTGGATCGCAATCTGCTCTACGCCAGCCTTGCTGACCACGGCATGTGGTTCGACACCTGGCCACTCGTGCAGCATCTGGCGTTCGCCGACCGTCCGCTGCACATGACATTCGGCGACGACACCGACTTCACTCGCGATGAACTCGAACAGTTCATCAAGATCTACGACGACTTCGGCACCAAGGTCGATTGGCGCGAGGGCGACGTCGCTGTCATCTGCAACTACCGCTTCGCGCACGGTCGACCCGAGATCCACCTCGAGTCAGGCGAGCGGCGCAAGCTCGGCGTGATGCTCGGCGAACAGTTCGACCGAATCGGTCAGCTCCCCGGAAAGTGGTGATTTGTGATGCCTGACACCAGGCATTGCTGAGCCCAGTCTGATGGAATGGGCTCATGGCCGACTTCCTCACCGACATCGAAACACTCCGGGCGCGTGCCCGCGCCAACATCGAGCGGGGTCCGATCACCGACGCCTACGGCGCGGACCGCGAGCGCGTCATCGAAGTGCTCAACGAAGCGCTTGCCACCGAGATCGTGTGCGTGCTCCGCTACAAGCGGCACTACTACACCGCCACCGGGCTCAATGCGTCCCCGGTCGCAGCCGAGTTCCTGCAGCACGCCAACGAAGAACAGGTCCACGCCGATCAGATCGCGCTCCGCATCACGCAGCTCCAGGGCTCACCAAACTTCGACCCTGAAGGCTTGGCGACGCGGTCGCATGCGGAATACGACGACAGCTCCGCGCTGCTCGAC
Organism: Candidatus Ilumatobacter isfjordensis; assembly: GCA_964199985.1. GTDB lineage: Bacteria > Actinomycetota > Acidimicrobiia > Acidimicrobiales > Ilumatobacteraceae > Ilumatobacter_A > Ilumatobacter_A isfjordensis. The sequence goes on from CAXMZV010000180.1 coordinate 5,869, forward strand.
ATGGTGCGTGAAGACCTGATCGCCGAACGCGTGGCAATCGAGAGCTACAGCGAGATCATTCGGTGGCTCGGCGACAAGGACTCGACCACCCGTCGCATGCTCGAAGACATCTTGAGTATGGAAGAGGAGCATGCCAACGATCTGTTGAGCATCCTCGAAGACATGAATAGCTGACAGCCCGGTGCCGGCACGCTCTACGCCCAGCCGACGGCCGCAACCGTGGCCAAGTGGTCCGAGCAGACGTCGGACGACTTCCGGTTCACCTTCAAGCTGCCGCGCACGGTGACCCACAACAAACGGTTGCGTGACGTCGGTGCCGAAGTGCGAAGCTTTCTCGACGTGATCGAGCCGCTCGGCCAACGCATCGGTCCGGTCCAGGTGCAGCTCCCTGGCTCATTCGGTCCCGCCGATCTCGACGCGCTGCTCGCCTTTCTCCGTCGGCTGCCGCCAGAGTGGCCCTGGGCTCTCGAGTTGCGACACCGCGGATTCTTCGATCGTTCAACGGCCCACCAGGCCGTCGATGAGCTGTGCCTCGAACGCGATATCGGGCGCGTTGTGCTCGACACGAGGCCGCTCTACGCCGTTGCAGCCGAATCGGCGGCAGCTCTCGACGAGCAACGCAAGAAGCCCGACCTGCCGATCGTTCTCGACGCGATCGGGCAGTCGCCCATCGTCCGCGTCATCGGAGAGGATGCCATCGACGGCACGATGCGCGGGTTGCTGGCCTGGGTACCGCAGATCGTCGAGTGGCTCACCGAGGGCAGGATGCCGTACGTGTTCGTCCACCAGCCTGAGAATCTCGAGTCGCCAGGACTCGCCCGAGCGTTGCACGAGGCAGTCGCCGCCGAACTGCCTGCCCTGACGCCGTTGCCGACGCCGCCAGGCCAGACCTCGATGTTCTGATTCTCAGACGCGTTCGATGATGATTGCCGGGGCCATGCCACCGGCTGCACACATGGTGATCAGACCGAACTGCTTGTCCTGACGCTCGAGTTCGTCCAGCACGGTCCCGATCAGAATTGCTCCGGTCGCTCCGATCGGGTGTCCGAGCGCCATGGCCCCACCGTTGACGTTGACCTTGCTGCGGTCGAGGTCGAGGTCGCGCTGGAACTTCTCCGACACGACGGCGAAGGCCTCGTTGATCTCCCAGATGTCGATGTCGTCCGCGGTCATCCCCGCCTTCTCGAGCACCTTCTTGGCGGCGGGCACCGGCGCGTTGAGCATCAAGGTGGGGTCGTCACCCATGTTCGCTGTGGCGACCACCCGAGCACGGGCCTTCATCCCGTGAGCCTTGGCGTAGTCCTCACTCGTGATGAGGATCGCTGCGGCGCCGTCGACCACTCCGGATGAGTTGCCGGCGTGGTGGACGTGGTGGATGTCGAGGTCCGGGTACTTTTGGTTGATCAGTTCGCGGAAGGTCTTCGAGCCTTCTTCGTGGCGGTAGTCCGCGACTGCCGGGAAGCTAGCGGAGAGCTTGGCCAGCGACTCGGCGGTGGTGCCGGGTCGGGGGAACTCTTCGCGGTCGAGCGCCAGGCTGCCGTCGAGGTTGTACACCGGGATGAGCGACCTGTCGAAGCGACCTTCTTTGATTGCGTTCTCAGCCTTGCGCTGCGAGTCCGCAGCGTGCGCGTCGAGCGCCTCGCGAGAGATCCCTTCGAGCGTCGCAATCGCATCGGCGCAGACACCCTGATGTGACTGCGGGTGCAGTTCTTGGAGGTGCGCATTATTCGCACCCATCGGCAACATGCCCTTCTTGGGCAGCGACATCATCTC
>CAXMZV010000181.1:0-7611 GCA_964199985.1 Candidatus Ilumatobacter isfjordensis
TTCTTCTCAGGCGCCTTCTTGGCGACAGCCTTCTTCTTCGCAGGCGCCTTCTTGGCGACAGCCTTCTTCTTCGCAGGCGCCTTCTTGGCGACTGCCTTCTTCTTCGCAGGCGCCTTCTTGGCGACTGCCTTCTTCTTGGCCGGAGCCTTCTTGGCTGCCATCAGGTCACTTCTTGCCGTTGAGGGCTTGCTTCAGCGTCGAGCTGGCGCTGAACTTCATTGCCGTCGAGGCCTTGATCTTCACGGGCTCACCGGTCTGCGGGTTGCGACCCTCACGAGCGGCACGCTGTGTGGTGCTGAAGTTACCGAAGCCCGGCCATGCGACCTTCTCACCCGACTTCGTCGCCGAGACGACGTGATCGAAGAACGCACCGAGCGTGCGCTCGGCGTCTGCCTTCGAGACGCCAGCTGCGTCTGCGACTGCGTCGATCATTTCTGACTTGGTTGCCATTGGAGTCCTCTTTCGAATGAATGTTGATCTGTTCACCCGGCGCGTCTGCGCCAGGTCCGATCCCGCCATTGGCAGCGGGAATGACAACCATGTGACTTACCGCAGGCATTTCATTCAAGGATCAATCACGTTGCATTTGCAACGACATGATTTACCGGACCCTTGCGCTACCTGGGTTCGGCGCGCGCCAACTCGCAAAACACCTGCGTAAAGGGTGTCCGCTCGCATCCACCACCCGGCAGCGCGTGCGGACTACAACTGAAGCCGTTGGGTATAAACCGCTGTTCTCACAGAGCTGAACTCGACGTCCAGCCGGACGTTTCATAAGGGAGTCACGATGATCGACCTGCTTGCCACCGTTGACGCTGCGGCGCCCGAGCGACGAGCAGTCGACTCTGCTCAGCGAACGCGACTCGTTCTCGACACCTCGGTCTTGATCGCTGACCCAACGTGCGTCCTTGAGTTCACCGACGCCGACGTGGTCGTTCCACTCACCGTCGTCGAAGAACTCGACGGACTGAAGAGCCGCAGCGACGACGTGGGGCGCGCAGCCCGCACCGCCCTTCGCACACTCGAGGAGTTGCGGGTCAATCATGGCGGTTCACTCGCCGAGCCGGTCCCCACCGGGGCCGAGGGCGCGACGCTGCAGATTGAGATCAACAACATCCGCAAACACTTGCTCATCGAGCACGGACTCAACCCCGACGTTCCGGACAACCGGATCATCGGTGCCGCCATTGGCCAGTCCGACTTCGGACCGACCACGATGGTCAGCAACGATGCGGCACTCCGCATCAAGGCTGCTCACCTCGGCGTCGCGGCGGCAGAGCACACCAGATCTCGACGCGTCGATGACCGCCCGGCAATTGGCTGGGCCACTCTCGATACCACCCACGAGGCGATCGACTGCCTGTACGCGGCCGGCGGCATCGCGATCGAGGCGGTGCGCACCGCAGAACAGGCCGGCGACGATGTCGCCATGACAATGACCGAGAACGAGTTCGCCGTGCTGCGCTGCGGGTCGCAGTCCGCATTGGTTCGAGCGGTGAACGGCGAATTCATCCTGCTTCCACAAGCCGCTCCCGAGCCCTGGGGTTTGCGTCCGCGCAACAAGGAACAACGCTTCGCTCTCGAACTGCTCCTCGATCCCGAGATCAAAGTGATCGCCCTCGACGGACGCGCCGGCACTGGCAAGACCCTGCTGGCCATTGCGGCCGGACTCGAGCAAGTCGTCGAATACCGCCGCTACGAACGTGTCGCGGTGTATCGCCCACTCGTACCCGTCGGCCGCGCCGACGTCGGATTCCTGCCGGGCGGACTCGACGAGAAACTCGACCCGTGGATGGCCGCGATTCACGACGCCGTCGTCGCCTTGACCGACATGGGCAGCAGCCACGATGCCGGCACGCTGATCGACGAGCTGACCGAGCGAGGGCAGCTGTCGCTCGAGTCGGTCACGTTCCTGCGTGGACGTTCGTTGCAGCGCCAGATCGTCGTCATCGACGAGGCGCAGAACCTCGAGCCCACCACACTGCGGACCATTCTCACCCGCGTCGGTGAGGGCACCAAGGTGATCTTCACCGGCGACACGAGCCAGATCGATGCTCCGTACCTGGGCGAGTCAAACAACGCCCTGAGCGTGCTCGCCACGGCGTTCAGCGGCCAGCGCTGCTTCGGCCACATCACCTTGACGGCCTGCGAGCGCAGCGACGTCGCCAGCCTCGCCGCCGAATTGCTGTAGCCGTCACGACGTCTCCCGTCGTTGCCGTGACCTGACGGGTCCTCCTGTCCCGCGTTTGCCCTGCTCAGGGGCCGCTCTTGCACACTTTTCATCCGTTTTGCGCCGCGCTCCGGAGATTTAGTGTTAAATGAATACAGCACACGACAAGGAGATCAAATGACGGTTGCGTACCAACTTGATATTCGGACGGTTGACCCCGACTGGCGTGAGCGCTCAAACTGCAAAGGCGACACCCGATTGTTCTTCCCGCCCAAGGCCGAACGCCCCCAGGCTCGGGCGCGACGCGAGGCCAAGGCAATTCGACTGTGCTCGGAGTGTGAGGTGAGCGAACCCTGTCGGCAGTTCGCTCGCGAAAACCATGAGTACGGCTTCTGGGCGGGCGAGTCCGAAGAGGAACGTCACCTCGCTGGCTACACCGTTGCGGCACCCATCGGCGTGCGCAGTCGCCTCGCCCAACACGCCAGCTGAGCAACTCGCATCGCTCTCCACAGCGCCGGCGCCCGGTCGACGCTGCAGGCCAACCCTGTGAGCATGGCTGTCTAGGGTGGTCGCTGTGCCACTCCCCCGCTTCGCCGTGGTCGACGTCGAGACGTCAGGCCTCTCGCAACGTCGGCATCGAATCCTGCAAATCGGCGCCGTCGTGGTCGAGGCCGACGGACGTGAGATCGACCGCTGGAGCACCCTGGTCAAGCTTCGCTGGCCACTCCAACGAGTTGGCCCCACCGAGATCCATGGCATCACCCGGGCAATGCTGCGCGATGCGCCACCGTTGTCGGCCGCGCTCGATCAGTTGACCGAACGCCTCACCGGCGCCGTCTTCACTGCACACAATGCGCAGTTCGATGCCGGCTTCATCGAGCGCGCGGCACGACACCGATCCGGGTTCGACCTCGGCCCTCGCCTGTGCACCCTCCGGATGTCCCGTCGTCTCGACCCGGACCGTCAGCAGTCGCACCGGTTGGTCGATGTCGCCGATCGGTTCGGGGTCCCGCTGGTCAACCCGCACGACGCATTGGCCGACGCGGCGGCGACGGCGGGCGTGCTCCCGCATCTTCTGGCTGCGCACGGCGTCACCGAAGAATCACAGCTCAGCCCGTTCTTCGACCGCTGAGGCGTCGTGCGCCGACCCGCGTCAATACTGAGCGAGGATCGCTGACGCGAGCGCAGCTGCTTCGACTGCGGCATCGGCGGGCGACACGACGACAGCGTCGGGCCCGAGCCGAATCAGCAGACGCGCCAACCACCGATCGTTCGCAACCGGCAAGCTGACCTCGATCCAGTCCGCAGGATCGGCGAGGGGGACCTGGCTTCGAGTTGGATAACGATCGAGCAGCCACTGTGCCCGTGGCGCCAGTCGCAGCACAGCGACAGGCAGGTCTGCATCGTCGAAGAACGCACCCGGCGTCGACACGAGGTCCTCGCTCAGCACTGTCCGGCCCGTTGATGTCATCGTGTCGATGCGATCGATGCGGAATGTGCGCCGCTCGCCTGAACGATCGTCGTCAGCCACCACGTACCAGTTCCCCGCGTCGACGAACACGTGACGCGGCACGATCGACCGTTCGGTTCGTTCGTCACGCGCCGGCGAGTAGTACGTGACAGTCAGTTCCGAGCCGTTTGCTGCGGCCTCTGCCAACTCGTCGGTGGCCGATGGTCGATCTAGGTCGATCGCCACGCCAGCGGTGTCGTCCGTACCCCCGACATCGGCATCGAGCCCGACATCGGACAGCGTGCGAGCAAGCTTGGTCAGCCCACGGCCCAGGGGACCAGCAGGGTCGGCTCCCGGAAGCTCCATCGCTGCTCGCGCCGAAGCAAGCAACGAGAAGCCTTCGGGCGCGGTCAGGCGAAGTGGGCGCGTGAAGAGCCGAGGAACCCCGACGAACACCAGGCCGTCGTCGACGAAGACGTCGATCATCTCGTCGACGAATGGCGGCAGCCCGCACATTGCGACCAATTCCAGGTCCTTCTGCACCTGCGCCTCGGTCAAGTCGTAACGAACGGCGACGTCGGCGAGTGGCACTTCGCCGACCTCCATCAGCCAGGGAAGCATCACCAAGAGACGGGCGAGGCGCTCCTCTGCGTTGCGGGGTCCACTCACGCCGGATTCCCAGCGGCCACAGCTGACAACCAGCCGACGATTGCCTGGCGCGTCTCGGGCGGACCGATGACCACCGCGTGGTCAAGGAGGCCGAGTACCCAGGATCGGAACGCATCCAGATTCGACGCCGGCACCTCGACGTCGACGCTTCCATCACCATGCCGTTGGATCACCCGATCCGCGCCGACTTCACGCTCAATGGCCGCGGCACGAGTGGCATCGATCCTCACGACGGCCACAGCGCCATCGTCAGCAGTGTGACCGATCTGTTTCGGGTCCGCTGGAAAGGCGTCGCGCGGATCGAACGACGCCGGACGTTCAAACGCCCCTGACGGGCCGACCTCGATGTCATCCGGGGTGCCGTCGAACCGATCGACGCGGAACGTGCGCTTCTCTCCGCGGTCGTGGTCGTGGCCGACGACATACCAGAATCCTCCGCGCAGCAGTAGACCCCATGGGTCGATGCTCCGACGGTCACCGCGGTAGTCGAAACCAATCGTCGATCGGCTGGCAACGGCGGCACGGACCACCGGCAGCTCCGGTCGGTCCGGCATCACGGCAGACACGGCGCCGACTTCACCGATCGCCGACCCTCCCAGTTTCCAGATCGCATCGCGTCCTGCGGAGGTGTCGGTACGCACAGCGGCAACTGCGACCTGGAGGGCCCGCCGCTCGTCCGCGTCGAGTTCCAGGTCGGTCAACTCATACGCCCGTCGGTCGATGCGATATCCACCCGGCGATCCTTGGCCCAGCTCAGACTCGGCCTCGATCGGGACTCCCAGGTCTCGCAAGGCTGCCTTGTCACGCTCGAACGCAGCGCGTTGGTTGCGTTCGTCGTCGGGGTACTGACCAACAAGGGCGCCGACGATCTCGACCATCGTGAGCGGGCGGCTCGTCTCGAGCAACAACGCCAGTAAGTTAGTGAGTCGTTCGACGCGGTCGACCCGACGTGCTGCCACGATGAATCAGTCCTGACTGTCGTCCGGATGAATTGCTGAGCGAATGGCCTCGACAACTTCGTCCGCGGTGGCACCCGGCGTGAGGATCTTGGCGACGCCCGCCGATTCGAGTTCGTGTACATCGCGATTGGGCACGATCCCGCCGACGATCACGGGAATGTCGGCGCCGCGCTCGCGGACCTTGTCGACGACGAGTGGCGCCAGCGTCATGTGCGCGCCCGACAGCATTGACAGGCCGATCGCATCGACGTCCTCATCAACCGCAGCCGCTGCCACGGTGTCCGGGGTCTGAAACAGTCCAGTGTAGATGACCTCGTAGCCGGCATCACGCAAGATGCGTGCGACGACTTTCACGCCGCGGTCGTGACCATCGAGGCCGACCTTGGCCACGAGCACGCGCTCTCCTGCCATCGCGATCAGCCTCGGTCGCCGTAGTCGTAGAAGCCGCGGCCGGACTTTCTCCCGAGCAGGCCCGCCTCGACCATGCGCGACAGCATGGGAGGTGCGGCGTACAGCGGCTCCTTGAATTCCTCATACATGCTGACCGCCACGGCAAGTGTGGTGTCGAGCCCGATGAGGTCGGCAAGGCTGAGCGGCCCCATCGGATGGTTGCAACCCTCGACCATGCCGTGATCGATGTCCTCTGCTGTCGCGAAGCCCGACTCCATCATGCGAATCGCAGAAAGGATGTACGGGATCAGCAACGCGTTGACGACGAAGCCGGCGCGATCTTGGCTCCGAATCACGATCTTGCCGAGCGTGTCCTCGGCAAAGTGGTTGGCGGCATCCACGGTTGCCTCGTCGGTCATCAAACTGGTGACCAATTCCACGAGCTTCAGCACCGGGACCGGATTGAAGAAGTGGATGCCAACGACGTTCTCCGGCCGTTGGGTGGCAATCCCCAGCTTCATGATCGGGATCGAACTCGTGTTGCTCGCCAGGATGGCATCGTCGGCTTCGACGACCTTGTCGAGGGTGCGAAACACCTTGGTCTTCAGCGGCTCGTCCTCGATCACGGCCTCGATGACCATTCGGCGGTCGGCCATGTCAGCGAGGTCGGTCGTGAACGTCAGCCGTGCAAGTGTGGCCTCACGCTGTTCTTCGGTCATCCGGCCTCGGGCGACGGCCTTGTCGAACGAGCCAATCAGACGATTCCGGCCGCGCTCAGCCGAGGCGGCGTCGATTTCGTGCACGATCGTGTCGAGCCCAGCCCGAGCGGACACCTCGGCGATCCCGGCGCCCATCTGGCCGCAACCGACGACCCCTACGCGTTGAATATCAGGCCTGGTTGAGTCACTCATCGACGCAACCGTAGCGAGGGCATCGACACGTGCCCGACACCGAGCCAACACTCATCGAAACAAGCAACCAGCGGTGACCACGGTTCGCTGTACATCACCGTTCGCCTGAGTCGGGATCAGATCTTCCGAGGTCAAGGCGCGAGACGCTGCCGGTGCCTCCAGCCACCGAGAAGTTCTCCGCAACGCCGAGATCGGGAGATCTGGACCGACTCAGGCCGCTGGTCAGAGTTGGAGGGACTTGGTTTGGAGAAATTCCTCAATGCCGTACGGGCCATTCTCGCGGCCGTAGCCGGATTGCTTGTAGCCGCCAAACGGTGCAGCGATGTTGAAGCCGCCACCATTGACGTCAACGGCACCCGTGCGCATGCGGCGGGCGACGCTCATCGCACGGTCTTGATCCCCGGACCACACGCCGCCGCTCAGGCCGTAGAGGCTGTCATTGGCGATGCGCACGGCGTCGTCATCATCGTCGTAACCGATGATCGACAGCACCGGGCCGAAGATCTCTTCCTGGGCGATGGTCATGTCGTTGGTGACGTTGGCGAAGACGGTGGGCTTGACGTAATAGCCAGCTTCCATGCCTTCGGGCTTGCCGAGCCCACCTGCAGCAACTACGGCACCTTCGTCGATGCCCTTCTGGATGTAGCCCTGCACGCGGTCCCACTGAGCTTGGCTGATCAGCGGGCCGAGGTGCATGCCCTCCTTGGTCGGGTCATCGACCTGGGTGGCGGCAACCGCTGCGGCGGCGATCTCGACGGCCTCGTCGTAGCGGCTGTTCGGAACGAGCATGCGGGTGTGCGCCGTGCAGGTCTGGCCAGAGTTGAGGAAGCAGGCGAACACGCCCTTCGGAATGACGGTGGCGAAGTCGGCGTCATCGAGCACGATGTTGGCCGACTTGCCGCCGAGCTCGAGCGCCACACGTTTGATCGTGTCTGCTGCGGATGCCGCGACCTGCTTGCCAGCTCGCGACGAGCCAGTAAAGCTGACCATATCGATGCCTGGATGGGCCGGTGAGCAGGCTCTGGGTTTTGAGCTGCGCGCGCATGCCGCGTGCGATCAGTC
>CAXMZV010000182.1:0-7597 GCA_964199985.1 Candidatus Ilumatobacter isfjordensis
ACACCACCGGCGACCTCTTCGTCCCCATCGAGATGGAGCAGATCTACGCACAAGAGGTGATCGACAACGGTCTCGGCGATCTGCTCGTGCAACGGGCCATCCGCGACGTCGGCCACTGCTCGTTCACCGGCGCCGAGTGGGAGCAGTCCTACACCGACCTGTTCAACTGGGTCGAGACCGGCGTGAAGCCAGCCGGTGACGACCTGATCAACGACATCTCGTCACCCACCCTCGGCTGCGACTTCACCAGCGCTATCGGTGGCAGCGGTTTGCGCGGGTTCCTCGAATCCTGCCCGAGCTGACCAATCGGTGGGGGTCCATGCCGGACCCCCACCTCCGGGTCTCAGGGTGTCCCCGCTACGAACTCGTTTCGTGCCCACCGCGGCCGGTTGGTGATCCAAGCCCGCTTTCGAATACCCAGTTTGCTCACCGGCGTCGGTCAACGGGGTGATGCCGACCGCACCATCACACGCGAACAGATCGACCGTGGCCACGGTGCCATCGCCGAGGACTCGTTCGCCGGCACCATCCGGCAAGGGCGCCATCGGCGGTGCGACCATGTGGCCATGGGATTCTTCCGCCGCGGCTACGACCGGTTCCAAGCCAATCCCTCGTCGTTGAGGTACGCCACCGCAGCGATCATCAGCCTGACGGTTGCGGTCGTTCTGTTGGGTGCGCTGATGATGTGGATCTTCGACCACAACCAGTACCCCACCTACGGCGGTGCGTTGTGGTTCACACTGCAGACGGTCACCACTGTCGGATACGGTGATACAACGCCGACGAGCGCAGTAGGGCGATCCGTGGCAGCGGTCGTCATGCTCACCGCCATCGGGCTCGTCACCGTCTTGACGGCAAGAGTGACCTCGACGTTCATCGAGGCGGCACGCATCCGAACGACACAGTCCCAAGCCGCAGCGGCGTCCCATGAGGCCGACCCCTTTGCTCAACTTGATGCGACGCTCGTTGACCGTCTTGACCAGATCGAGTCAACGCTCGCTGAGCGTCTTGACCAGATCGAGTCAACGCTCGCTGAGCGTCTTGACCAGATCGAGTCGACGCTCGTGGCGGACGGTTCCGCCACGAGCGAATAACCCGACCCGCGGAAGGTCGCTCACAGCGAGGATCCCAATATCGTTGTCCAGATGCTGCTCGACGGAACGGTCCATCCCGACTTCGGAGGATTGACGCCGCTGTTGTCGAAGTACCTCAATGCAGACGGCCGTTTTGGTGGCGCGCTGTGCATCTATCACCGCGGCGAAAAGGTCGTCGACGTGTGGGGTGGTCGGCAAGACGAGCAGGGAGCACAGTGGGCGGAAGACACGATGGCGGTGAGCTTCTCCACCACGAAGGGCGTCACGTCGACGGCGCTCCACATTCTGGCCGATCGGGGGCTGGTCGACATCGACGCGCCGGTCGCTACGTACTGGCCGGAGTTCGCGGCCGCCGGCAAGGAGTCGGTCACCGTTCGGCATCTCCTCACGCACACCGCCGGCCTCCACAAGCTGCGCGGCGTGGTCGACGATGCATCCGAGCTCCTCGACTGGGACCACATGGTGTCGGTCCTTGCAGCCCGCGCGCCCAGTCCGGCACCAGGAACAGGACCCGGGTATCACGGCATCACGTTCGGCTGGTTGGTCGGCAACATCGTGCGCAACGTGTCGGGGATGTCGCTCTCGGAGTTTCTCGATGCTGAACTCGCGCAGCCGCTCGGCTTGGATGGCCTCTACATCAGGACGCCCGAGAGCGAGCGCGGCCGGATCGCCACGCTGATGTCGACCTCCGGAGCCGATGAGGGAGCGAAAGCCCAGGCCCAGATCGATCGACTCGGACGCTTCAAGACGCTCGAACCGATGGCGGACGCATTGCTCGTCGACGGGCTCATGGAGATCCTTCGCGACGACCGCGGCTACGACGCCGAGATCCCCGCGGTCAACGGCACTTTCACAGCGCGCTCCCTCGCCCGGCTCTACGCCGCGTTGGCTGGCGGCGGGGAGCTCGACGGCGTCAGGATCATGTCGACCGAGCACGCTGCCCTGTTGAGCGAATTGCAGGTCGACCAACGGGACTATGTGATCAAGATCAATATGAAGTGGCGCCTCGGATACCACCGTGCCTTCACGACGGGCCGACCTGCCAAGCACTCATTCGGCCACTTCGGATTCGGTGGATCCGGTGCATGGGCAGATCCGGAAACCGACTTGGCCGTCGCATTCGTCACCAATGACAACACCCGGACCTCGACGCCGTTCGCCGACATCCGTCTCGTCCGCCTCGGCGGCCAAGCACTCAAGCTTGCCCGCCGCCGCTGATCTGCCGTTTGCAGAGGCGGGGCTCAGCGAGTCGCCGTGTACAGAGTCCGCAGCAGCAATCCCTCCTCGATCGCATCAACTGTGCGCCGCCGGCGCTCGATTCCTTCTCGGACCGCGTCGTCACCGAGTGCGGAGCGCAGACCCTCTTCGTGTCGGAGCGTCGCAGCCAACCAGCGGCGCTGGGTGGCGAGATACTCAGCCGTCAGATCGACCGCGACAACCTCGATGAAACCTGCAGAGCGGAGCAGGCCCGGGTAAGTCGTCCGGACTGTCACCGCCGGCGGCCCGATCGAGATCGCTCGGCGTCGCTTCGAGGCGCTGAGCCCCGGCGGCAGTTCGATCGTGTGGAACGCCAACCGGCCACCCGGACGGAGAACCCGACGAGATGCTCTCAGCACGGAGAGCTTCCTGCGCAGTCAACACATCACATCGGCGTGCACGACCGCATCGATCGAGCCAGCGCGGATCGGGAGTTGCTCGCCGGTGGCGAGCAGTGCGAGTGCTCGGGATCCGAGGCCGTCGCTCCCGATCCGGTCCAGAGCAACGCTGACACCTTCCATGATCGGGTCGGTACTGATCACCGAGCAACCGAAGGCGGTCGCCAGATAGAGACCGGGCCATCCGCATCCTGCGCCAATGTCGAGGAGCACGCTGCCTGGGCCGAGATCGAGGAGGCGACCGAGGTCGTCCGCCTGCTCGCGTGTCGTGTACCCGGTCGCGCTGTAGTCGCTGCCGAGCGCCTCGATCTCGACCGTCCGGGGCGCCGCCTCCCCTGACACCGCGTAGCGCTGTCCGAACCGTTCTGCTCCGAGGAGCGACTTCTTGGCCACGAACGCGAGTCTTGCCGATGCCGACCGCGGGCTCGTGCCGACACTTGGACGTCATGGGGTTCCATGAAATGATGGAACCCTGATGACGAACGACGACAGCGCCCCATTCAGCCCACCGTCACCTCCACCACCACCGCCGCCTCACGGTGGTGGGCCAGGCGTGGTGCCGCCAGGAGCCGCTTACCCGGCACGCTTCGACATTCGGTACCCCGAGCAGCTCAACCGTGTGACCACCGCGTTTCGCTTGATCCTGGTCATCCCGATCGCGATCTTGCTGAGCATCCTGAGCGGCGGCGGAACCCAGGTAACGCAGACCGCCGGCGGAGAATGGGTCACGACCAGCACGGCGAGCGTCGCAAGCGCTCTCTTCGGGGCGACGTTGTTGATGATTCTGTTCCGGAAGCGATACCCGCGCTGGTGGTTCGACTTCAACTTGGAGCTCACTCGATTCACCGCCCGCGTCGGTGCATACATGGCGCTGTTGACGGACGAGTACCCGTCGGCTGTCGAACATCAGAGCGTTGAATTGGACATCGACTACCCGGATGCGGAGCATGATCTGAGTCGCGGACTCCCACTGGTGAAGTGGTTCCTTGCCATCCCGCACTACTTCGTGTTGTTCTTCTTGATGATTGGCGCGTTCTTTGCGGTCATCGGTGCCTGGTTCGCGATCCTGTTCACTGGCAAGTATCCGCGAGGCCTCTTCGACTTCGTCGTGGGCGTCAGCCGGTGGGGCGTGCGCGTCAACGCCTACGCGTTCCTCCTCACGACAGACCAATACCCGCCGTTCTCACTTCGTTGACAGGAGTGCCGGGCACTGGCACGACTTCGGTGAGACGTTCCCGAAATCGAGAGGTCCCGTCCCACGCTCGCCACACCACCACGTTCCAGCCATTCGACCGTCGAAGGGTCCGTGTGATGTGGTGGAATGGTGTTGACACCGCAGCTGACCTCGGCGCGGAATCGATCCTCGATCCAGGAGAACAACAATCGTGGCCAACCCAGCCTCCTCGGAGTCGCCTGACCGGCCCGCTGGCCCCTCAGGCGTGTTCGGTCGGCTCGTCGGCTCTGTAGTTTCGCCGATCGTCGGCAACATCGACCTCGACGAGGTGATCGATCAGATCGATGTCAACGAAGCAGTCGAACGAATTGACATCAACCAGCTGGTTGACCGAGTGGATGTTGACCGCCTCCTCGGACGAATTGATGTCGACGAACTGGTCAACCGCGTCGACCTCGACCAGGCCATCCAGGTCATCGACATCAATCAACTCCTCGACCGAATCGACCCCGACCGACTCCTCGACCGAATCGACCCCGACCGACTCCTCGAGCGGGTCGACGTCAACCAGCTCGTCGCCCGAACCGAACTCGGAGAGATCATCGCCCGTTCGACGACCGGGGTGTTCGCCGAGCTGCTCGACGTTGCTCGAACACAGGTGATCATCGCGGATCAAGTCGTCCAAGGTGTCCCCGCTCGAATTCTCCGGCGCGCCGCCCGGCAACTGCCTCCCCACCCGGGCGGGCCCGAAGAACCAGCGGGCTCAGCGAACCTGTCGCCGACCGATCGAGCGGTGCAGATGCAAGGCCGCTGTGCTGGGTCGCTCTCACGATTCTTGGCATTCCTCGTCGATCAATTCGTCATCGGCGTGTTCTTCGCCGTCGGGGCCCTGCTCGGGCAGTCGGCCATCCGAGTGATCTTCCAATCATCATTCAACATCGAGGACTCGGGACCCGCAGCGGTCATCGCCTTCGCGATGTGGTCGTTCCTGTACACGGCAGGCTCACTCGCCGCCACAGGACGAACGATCGGCAAGGCGATCCTCGGGTTGATGGCCGTCCGATCAGACGGCGCCCTCCTCGACGCCCGTCATGCCGCGCTGCGGACACTCATGTTTCCCCTCAGCTTCCTCCTGCTCGGAATCGGATTCCTGATCGGGCTGATCCGCCCAGATCGCCGCGAGCTCCATGATCTGATCGCCGACACGTCAATCGTCTACGCGTGGGATGCCGACACCGCCCGACGCCGCGCCCACGCCGGTGCGTACGACAGTGAAACTGGTCCGATACCGCTCACGAGGCGACCACGAACCTGAGCCGGAGAGTTGGTGAAATCGCTCTACTCTGGCTCTTCCGACACGACGAGGGGGGAACAACCACATGGTCACGGGAACGCTGTCAATTGTCGACGACGTCGAGTACTACCGAATCGACGGGATCGAGGACATGGAGCCGTTCCTCATGACCGTCGTGTCGGACTCCAACCTCTGGATGTTCGTGTCGAGTACCGGTGCCCTCACTGCGGGCAGGGTCGATGCCGACCACGCGCTCTTCCCGTACGAGACCGACGATCGGATCCACCAGGCCGTCGGGGTCGCCGGCCCGGTCACCGTCATTGCGCGGACCATCGGCGGGACCCGAGAACTCTGGCGACCGTTCGGTCGGGAACTCACGCCGCATTGCACCCGGTCGATCTCGAAGAGCGTCCTCGGAGATCGGCTCGTCTTCGAAGAACGGCACCTCGGGTGGGGGATCGGGTTCCGCTCCGCTTGGGCGCCATCGCGCGCTCACGGGTGGGTGCGCACGGTCGAGTTGACCGGCCACGACGACCACGACATCGACATCGAGGTGCTCGACGGCTTCGTCGACGTGATGCCCGCCGGCATCGATGCGTTGACCGAGCAGATCAGATCGAACCTCGTCAACGCGTACAAACGCTCAGAGATTGGCCCGTGGGGGACGCTCGCCGTGTTCTCGGTCGAGTCGCTGCTCACCGACCGCGCCGAACCCGCCGAATCCCTCACCGCGAGTCTTGTCTGGTCGTCCGGTTTTCCTGACGCCGAGATCGATCTCGACGGACGCTCCGTCGCGGCAATGGTCGAGGGGCGACGAGCCGAGCCCGGCACGCTCATCACCGGTCGTCCCGGCGCCTACCTGTTGCGTGGCCGCGTCGTCGTACCCGCCTCCGAGTCCGTTTCCTGGATGCTCGTCGCCGACACCGGGCTCGGTCACGCCGACGTGCGCGCCGCAGTCGACATCGCCCGATCAGCAGACGTCGCCCAGCGGGTGATCGCGGACACCCAACTCGGCTCAGGCCGGTTGTACGAACTCCTCGGCGACGCCGATGCGTTCCAATCGACGGCCGACCCGATTGCAGATGCTCACCACCTGTCCAACGTGCTGTTCAACTCGATGCGCGGCGGTGTCTTCCCCTACGGCCATCGCGTCCCCGTCGCCGACCTCACCAACTTCGTGACACAGCGCAACCGTGCGGTGGCTGAGCGGCACGCCTCATGGCTCGGCGGGCTGGGGGCGTGGATCGACGTCGTCGACCTGCGGCGCGCTGCCGATGCAACCGGCGACGCTGATCTGTTGCGGCTCGTCCTCGAGTATCTGCCCATCACGTTCTCCCGCCGGCACGGCGACCCCAGCCGACCCTGGAATCGCTTCTCGATCAACGTCCACGACGACGCCGGCAACCCGCTGCTGGAATACGAGGGGAACTGGCGCGACATCTTCCAGAACTGGGAAGCCCTGCTCCACTCGTATCCGTCCTACTTCGGGCACGTCGTGGCGAAGTTTCTGAACGCCTCGACGATCGACGGCTACAACCCGTACCGGATCTCGCGTGACGGCATCGACTGGGAGGTGCCCGACCCCGACGACCCGTGGAGCCACATCGGCTACTGGGGTGATCACCAGATCATCTACCTCCTGCGGCTGCTCGAGGCGTGGCAGCAGCACGAACCGGCAGCGATCAGCGAGTGGTTCGCTCAGCCCGTGTTCGTGTACGCCGACGTTCCCTACGCCATTGCGGACCACGATGCGATTGTCCGCGACCCGCGCAACACGATCACCTTCGACGAAGACGACGCCGCGGCCATCGCGCTCCGCGAAGAGGACCTCGGCGCCGACGGCCGCCTACGCGTGGACGCCGACGGGTCGTTGCTCCACGTCGGCCTGCTCGAGAAACTCGTGGTGCCCGCACTCGCGAAGCTGACCAATCTTGTCCCCGACGGCGGCATCTGGCTGAACACCCAGCGCCCGGAATGGAACGACGCCAACAACGCGCTGGCCGGGCCCGGCCTGTCAATGGTGACGCTCGCCCATCTCTGTCGCTACCTGCGATTCGTTGAGGGTCTGCTCGACGACGTCGACGTAGACACCGTGCCTGTTTCCGGCACGGTGGCCGAATGGTTGGCCGATGTCGGCAAAGTCGTCGACGGACTTCCACCGCTGGTCGAATCGATCGACGACCGCGACCGACGCACGATTCTCGACGCACTCGGCCGGGCGGGAACCGAACATCGGCGACGAGTTCGCAGTGGATCTGGCGCCACTCCCGTCGAGGTGCAGGTGTCACGCATCCGCGAGCTGTTCAGCGCGGCAGCGAACCATCTCGAACAGTCGATACGAGCGGCGAAGCGCGCCGATGGGCAGATCGGAAGAGCGTCG
>CAXMZV010000183.1:0-7589 GCA_964199985.1 Candidatus Ilumatobacter isfjordensis
CGCCACCCGACGAAGTACACGCCGGGGACCCCCAGGTGCGGTTGGTTTTTCACGTCTGCCCGATTTCGGTACCTCAACGCGCATGGTCGGCTTGGCGCCGCACAGGAAAATCGGGCAGACGTGAAATCGGCGCTCGGCTGGCCACCTTCCGCAGCGACCGCGTGCCAACCCACTGTACGGATATGGAGACCAGAGCGGAACGCACTTCGACCCTCACCACGACGACCGGCATGGAGACGGATTCATCGCCCGTTGACTTCGTCAGAGATCTCGACATTCGGCGCGCCGTCTTGGCGGTGCTGCTGGCGGCCGAGCGCGAGCTGAGCTCGGACGACGTCGTCGATCGGCTGCGTGCGGCCCACGGGATCGATCTCGACGGGCGTCAGAAGGTGTCGCCACGTCGGCGCGTGTCGGACACGCTGCGATCGCTCGAGCGGCGTGGGTGGTGTCGGCGCGTGCGCCGTGGTCGATACGTTGCGGTGCCATCGGCGATGTCGCCGTCTCGCCGCTGGCGATCGATCAACTGGCGGAGACCAAGCGTTCGGGCGCTGAGGCGCTGAGGCAGATACCGTTGCTGGGCAATGACGTTTGCGATTGGTACCCATGAGCTGTCGGCTCCCGTGGTGCTCGCCCCGATGGCGGGCGTCACCAACGCGCCGTTTCGCGAAATGTGTCGCAAGTTCGCACCCGGCCTCGTCTATGTCAACGAGATGGCGATGGCGACGCCGGTCGTCCACAAGAACGCCAAGACGGAGCGGATGATCAGCTTCGGTCCCGACGAGCAACCACGCAGCCAGCAGCTCTATGGCTCGGACCCCGAGGTCATGGGCAAGGCCGTTCACATCCTCTGTGATGCAGGTCGTGTCGACCACATTGACATCAACTTCGGATGCCCGGCCGCCAAGGTCACCCGCCAGGGTGGCGGCGCTGCAGTACCGGCCCGCCCCGAACTGCTCCGCTCGATCGTCCGCGCCGCAGTGAAGAGCGCCAGCCCCTACGGCATCCCGGTCACCACGAAGTTTCGGATGGGCCTGTTCGACGACTGGTTGATGCACGTGCGCACCGGCCAGATCTGCGCCGAGGAAGGCGCGGCCTCGATTGCGCTGCATGCCCGCACGGTGCAGCAGCACTACTCAGGTGTTGCGCGGTGGGAAGCCATCGCCGAGCTGAAACAGGCGGTCGGCTCAATCCCCGTGCTCGGCAACGGTGACATCTGGGAAGCTCACGATGCTGTGCGGATGATGGACGAGACCGGCTGTGATGGCGTGGTCATTGGCCGCGGCTGCCTCGGACGGCCCTGGCTGTTCGGCGACCTCGTCGACGCGATGTCAGGACGGCCGGTTCGCCCGAGTCGAACGCTGGGTGAAGTGTGTGAGGTCATGGCCGAGCACGCCAAGCTGCTCGCCGCCCATATGGGTGAGGATCACGCCATGCGTGACTTCCGCAAGCACGCCAACTGGTACATGAGCGGCTATCCGGTCGGGCCCGAGGTCCGTCGTCGTCTCTCGACGAACAGCTCGCTCGCCGAACTCGACGACATCATCGCCACGCTCGAACCTGCAGCCGAGATCGTCGAAGGTGGCGAACGGATCAAGCGCGGTCACACGAACGGGCCGATCAAGGTGGCCGTCCCCGCGGGCTGGCTCGATGCCGGTGCCCGCGAGGCGCTCGACACCGACGTCACCGTCCCCGATGACGGCGACGTCATGGCCCTGTCGGGCGGCTGACGTGCTCGACCTGTCGTCGCCGCTCGTGCTCGCCTCCGGCTCGCCGCGGCGGCGCGAGCTGCTGTCGGGTGCAGGGCTGCGCTTCGCCGTCCGTCCGGCAGACATCGACGAGACGCCGCTGCCCGACGAGGCGCCGACGACTTACGTCCGCCGCCTCTCGACGGAGAAGGCCACAGCATCGACGGAGTCGCCGCTCGCCAACAGCGCCGAGGTCGTCCTCGCTGCTGACACGACGGTCGAGGTCCGTGGCGAGATTCTCGAAAAGCCGCTTGACGCAGACGATGCGTACCGGATGCTGCGCGTGCTTTCCGGTCGAGACCACCTGGTGCATACCGGCGTCACGGTGTCGATACCGATTGCCGGGGCACGTCGGTCGAGCACGATCCTGGTCACGACCAAGGTGACCTTCGCCGACCTCGACGACGACTCGATCGTCTGGTACCTCGAGGAGACCGGCGAGGAGTGGGCGGACAAGGCCGGCGCCTACGGCATCCAGGGCGCGGCCGGAGCATTCGTCGAGCGGATCGAGGGCAGCGTCACCAACGTCATCGGCCTTCCGTTGGCCGAGACGCTCGCCCTGCTGCGTGATGCAACAACCGCCTGAGGCTGCATGTATCTCGCGCCGGCCGCGCGACTCATGTATCGGTACACAGCGTCCACCGGTCTGGCGGATGCGTTACCGAGGAGAACCTCCGCCATGCCCACAGCCACCGTCACGAGCGACCTCACCATTGCTGACATCAATTACCGATCAATTTCTTCCGCTGGAAACGACTTCCGGACTTTGAACCTGGACCGAGCAGAGCTCGGTGCAGCCGTCAGCGAGGCGCTGGCTCTGTCGTCGACCCGTGCCCATCGGCTCGTCCGGGGCATGATCGCGACCGCCGCCGACATCGACCAGACCGCCGACGAGATGACGGCTCTGGTGGAATGGTCGGCGCGCGCAGGTGCCGACGAACGCAGTGTCGTGATCGACGCGATGCGCACGAGCGGGGGCGACGTGCTGCTGATCGACCGTCTCGCTCGCTTGCCGCGAACCGAAGCGCGACCGTTCATGGCCGAGTTCCTCGCATCCGGCGGTCGCAAGCTCGACATCGCCAACTGGCTGGCCGCTGTCGGCAGCGTGTTCCGGGAACACGGCACGCCCGATCCCGGTGTCTCCGGAGGCGTGATCGACTGGGTGGTCGACACGGCCGAAGACGCGGTCGATGCGCTCGGCGAAGCCGTCGAGTCGGTCGTCGACGCGCTCGTCGCTGCGGGTGAGTCGATCGCCGACGTCATCAGCGAGATCATCAGATTCACCGACGAGCAGATGGCCAATCTCGTCGAGGCGCTCATCCAGGCCGGCCAGACCATTGGTGACCTGATCGTCGACGCAGTCGAAGCCGGTATTGCCATCGTGACCAAGACCGTCCGCGCTCTGATCGACCTCGGTCGCACCGTCGCCGAGGTGATCGGCACCGTGCTGACCGAAGTGGCAGGCGTCATCATCGACACGATCAACGCCTTGCGCTCGATCGGCGAGTCGTTCATTGACATCATCGAGGCAGCTGCCACGTTGGTCGCAAGCGCATTCAGCCAGGTAGTGCAAGCCTTGCTCGACATCGGACGTTCCGTGGTGGCGATCCTCGGTGACGCGCTGGCTGCCGCTGCATCGATCCTCGCCTCCACGGTGCAGGCACTGCTCGACATCGGCCGCAGCATCGCCACACTGATCACTGACGTGCTCACAGGGCGCGCCAGCCTGCTGGACGCACTGACACAGGCTCTGCGTGACATTGGCCAGAGCGTTGTCACGCTGTTGGACGAAGCAGTCACAGCCGTGACTGGTGCCGTCCGATCGATCGCGGCATCGCTTGCCCGAATCGGGACGACCATCGTCGATCTCGCAGAGTGGGCCGCCAGCGCCGCGATCGAGTTCAGTCGTCAGGTCATCGCTGCACTGGTCGATGTCGGCAACACCGTGGTCGATCTCGTGACGTCGCTCGCTCAACGGGCCCTGCGGGTGATGACCGCCGTGGTCGACGGCCTCTACGCGATCGGGCAGACCTTCGCTGGGCTCGTCGCCGACCTCGCCGGCATCGCCCGTGACTTGTTGAGCAAGTTTCTCGAAGCCGCATTCGCGTTGGGGACCACGATCATCGAATTCGTCGGAGCCACGGTCGCGACCACCTACGACTTGGCCAAAGATCTCATCGAGGCAGCACTCGACGCCGGCGCCGCGTTGGCCGACCTGCTGATCGAAGCGGCCACCGGCACCTACTTCGTTCTGCGGCGCATGGTGTTCGGCGTGCTCGACGCGGTCGGCCTCGGAGAGGTGATGCGCTGGGCGCTCGGCCAATTGGAAGCCGGCGTCACGGCGGTGTTCCGCGAAGTCGTCCTCGCCCTGCGCTTTGCCGGCCAGCAGCTGACCGCCGTCCTCGACTGGGCGGAGGATCAGACAGCTCAGGCCTTCGACGCAGTGGTCGACGCCTGGGAGTCGGTCGGCGAAGACCTCGTCGACCTGTACGACTGGGCATCGTCACTCGCACTCGACCAGGCGCTCGCTGTCTGGGAACGCATCGGGGCAGCCACGATGCGCCTGCACAACTCGGTGAGCTACATCCTCAACTATCTGGAGAATGACTTCCTGCCTGGAGCGCGCCGGTTCGTGCGGGGTCTGATGGCGGCCGGGTACGTCCTGGCAGATCTGATGGCGCGGGTGCTCAGCAGGTCGGTGGAGTTTGTTGCCGATGTGGTGAACGAATTGCTCGAACTGGGCGTCACGGTGGCCGACCTGTTGGTCGACGTCGCCACCGATCCGGGCTCTGCGATGGACCGCCTCCTCGAGGGATTGATCGCAGCCGGACAGACGTGGACCGCGATCATGACCGCAGCCGAGGCGGCGGGCGACGACATCGCCGCCGAGGTGGTGTTGTCGGCCGGACGCCTGGAAGGGCCACTGCGCGAGATGCTCGATGCGGCGTGGGAGATCAGCGGCGGCCTGCTCGGCCTCGTCATCGCTCAGCTGCTCAACTCGCTGGCGACCTACCGTCCACTGACCGCTGCCGAAAAGACCGAGGCGACGCGTGTCTTCGCTGACTCGATCGATCTCGATCTCGTGTCGATCAGCCAGGAAAGCCTTGACAACACGATCATCTTCGAGGTGCAGGCGTTGTTCCAGCGCCTCGGGGGCGATGCAGCGAACGCTCGCGCCTTCGTCACAGGCACCTTGATCAACATGAAGGCAGGCGAAGGGATCACAATCGAGACCTTGATCCACGAGCTCACGCACGTGTGGCAGAACTTCGAGACGGGCCCGATGTATCTCGTCGAGGCCATCCATGCCCAATCGACGCCTGACTCCTACAACTACGGCTACACGGACGCCGACAACGGTGAGGGGGCGCAGGCCGAACTGATCGCAGCGAACGGCGACTTCGAGGCCTTCAACCGTGAGCAGCAGGGCGACATGATGGAGCACTACTACCGGCGTGAGTTCGTCGAACTGATCGACGCCACCGAATGGGAGCCGTACGTGGAGGTCGTCCGTGCCGCCTGACGGCCGCGCCACCTCGGTCGCAGTGCTGTTCGACGACGACTCGACGGAGAGAATCGCAGCGGCGCGTGAGGTTGCCGGCCGGCTCGACGAGCGAGCGGCGCAGCAGGGGTCCGGTCGAATGCGATGTCGACTCTGGCCGCTGCGGCCTGGCGGCGATGCAGCCGGTGATGTGAACGGCGACCCGTACGGGTTGACGCACCTGCTGCCGAACCTGGGTGTCGAGGCCGCCGTCCTGGTCGCGCCGCGTCGGCGCGGGAGCCGCCGGTTGCTGCCCGGTCCGGTGGTTGCGGGCGTGCCCGTTGGGATCGTGCAAGCAGATCGGTGCGGCTCCCTCCCTTCTCTGTCTGGCTGTCCCGACCCAACCGCGCCGTGGGTCGTGGCGGCGATGGCGAAGGACGTCTTCCTGCGAGCCAGCGATGACTGGGCGATGCGCCTCGTCGCCGTGCATCACGCCATCGACCTGCGCGCCGACCGAGCCCGTCGCGACGATCTGCTCGAGGGCCTGGCCGCCGGGCCGGGTGTTGTGCTGTACGCAGGGCATGGCAGTCCCCGGGGATGGGCCGGATATCAGGCGTTGCGGATCGAGCACGTGATGAACTCACGTCTCTCGGAGGGTGGTCGGGAGGGCGCTCCGGCAGGCGTCGTGGTGGCGTTCGCCTGCAAGACGCTGGCGCGTCATCGAGGCCGGTGGCCCTTCGGGTCGAGCCTCGTCGAGGCCGGTGCTGCTCGGGCCTACCTCGCGCCGGCCACGACGGTGTTCACCACCGATGCCGAGCGGCTCGCCGAGATCGTGGTCGAACTCCTTGTCGAACTCCGGGTCAAACTCGATCCGTTGGCAAACCGAGATGGAGACGGCGGTACCGGACCGTTGCGGGTGTGCGATCTGATGTGCCTGATCGAGCATCGCACGATGCAGGACGCCGCCGCTCGTCGGGCGTGGGCCACCTTCCGCCTCATCGGTGACCCACTCACGCCGCTGGTCTGACGACTCTTCGGCAACGTGGCGTCCTGCCTCCCAAATCATCCGATTGGCACTCTCGACTGTCGGTTGCTAACGCCCGCGCGATTCTCTAGCATTGGCACTCGCAAAAGGGGAGTGCTAATTGCACTGCAGTCCTGGATGCTCCCGTCAATCCAACATGTGACCGTGCCATTGGAGGCCAACACCATGAACCTGAAGCCGCTGGACGACCGCATCATCGTCCGCCCGAACGAGCCCGAGACGCAGACCGCATCCGGCCTCGTCATCCCCGACACCGCCAAAGAGAAGCCCCAGCAGGGTGAAGTCCTGGCCGTCGGCCCGGGCAAGCGCTCCGACAGCACCGGTGAGCTGATCGCCGTCGGCATCAGCGTCGGCGACGCCGTCCTCTACAGCAAGTACGGCGGCACCGAGGTTTCCTCGGATGGCGAAGACCTGCTCGTCCTCAACAGCCGCGACATCCTCGCAATCGTCGGCTGACCCGAAGTACTGACTGAGAAACAACGAGAAGAGAGAAACATCACATGGCAAAGATTCTGAAATTCGACGACGAGGCGCGCCGCGCACTCGAAGCCGGCGTCAACAAGCTCGCTGACGCCGTCAAGGTCACCATTGGTCCCAAGGGCCGCAACGTCGTGCTCGACAAGAAGTTCGGCGCACCGACCATCACCAACGACGGTGTGTCGATCGCCAAGGAAATCGAGCTCGACGATCCGTTCGAGAACATGGGCGCTCAGCTCGTGAAGGAAGTCGCCACGAAGACCGACGACATCGCCGGTGACGGCACCACCACCGCCACCGTCCTCGCACAGGCCATGATCTCGGCCGGCATGAAGAATGTCGCCGCTGGCGCCAACCCGATGTCGATCAAGAAGGGCATCGAGGCCGCTGTGGTCGCCGCTGTCGCCTCGATCGGCGAGCAGTCCAAGGACGTCGACGACAAGAGCGACATTGCTTCGGTCGCCACGATCTCGGCGGCTGACACCAGCATCGGCCAGGTCATCGCCGATGCCATCGACAAGGTCGGCAAAGACGGCGTCGTCACGGTCGAGGAGTCGAACACGTTCGGCACCGAGCTCGACTTCACCGAAGGTATGCAGTTCGACAAGGGCTACCTGTCCCCGTACTTCGTGACCGACGCTGAGCGCCAGGAAGTCGTCCTCGACGACTGCTACGTGCTCCTCAACAGCGCCAAGATCAGCACGGTCCAGGCCATGCTCCCGACCCTCGAAGCAGTGATGCAGACCGGCAAGCCGCTCGTCATCATCGCCGAGGACATCGACGGCGAAGCACTGGCCACCCTCGTGGTCAACAAGATCCGTGGCACGTTCAACGCAGCAGC
>CAXMZV010000184.1:0-7584 GCA_964199985.1 Candidatus Ilumatobacter isfjordensis
GTGCAGCTGGCTGCGGCAAGTCGTTCGGGTTGGCGGCACGGGCCGCGCACCTCGCAGCCGAGGGCAAGAACGTGCTGGTGCTGTCGTTCAACATCACCTTGGCGCACTATTTGCGGATGCTGGTCAGGGCTCGGTGCAAGGAGTCCGGCGCAGATTCGACGTTGGTGACGACGACGAACTTCCACAGCTTCTGCGCGCGGGTGGTCGACGATGCCGGTGTCGACGGCTTCGAACTCGATGATCCGACGAACGTGCCCGGCTTCGAGAAGAACGTGGTGAAGGCACAGCAAGCCTTCGGTCTCGGTTTCGAGCGACCGTATAACGCTGTGCTGGTCGACGAAGGGCAGGACTTCACGCTCGAGTGGTGGAACATGCTGCGCAATCACGTGGTGGCCGACGACGGTGAGATGTTGCTGGTGGCCGACCCGACGCAGGACGTGTACGAGAAGAAGGCTTGGACCGACGACGACGAGCAGATGCTCGGTGCCGGCTTCGCGGGTAGGTGGACCGAGCTGCACGGTTCGTACCGGCTACCGAGCGACCTGGTGTCGATGGCAAATCACTTTGCTGCGCAGTATCTCGACGGCGAGCACATGGCCGGTTCGGTGCCGGTGGATCGTGCGGAGATCTCCGGCGAGTCAGGCGCAACGAGGCGCACGTGGCAAAACCTGGATCGGCCGACTGAGCTGGGTCGAGCGATCGGTGCCGAAGTCGTGCGCTTGCTGGCGGCTCATCCTGAGCTGTCGCCGAACGACGTGGTCTTCCTCTGCGAGAAGCATCGTGACGGCGTCGACGCCGTGCACGTGATCGAGGACGCCGGGCATCTGGTGCATCACGTGTTCAGCACGAACGAGTACGCACAGTCGCGTCGTAAGCGTCGGTTCTGGCCGGACGCTCCCGGCGTGAAGGGGTGCACGGTGCACAGCTTCAAGGGCTGGGAGTCGCGCGCTCTGGTGATGGGCATCGGCACCGACGGTGGCTCGCGTCGCTTGGCATATGTCGGCATGACCCGCGTGAAGACCGACAGCGAAGGCGGCCAATCGTTCTTGTCAGTCGTGAACAGCGACCTGAAGATTGCGGGCTTCCAATCCAGCTTCGAAGAGTGGGCCCCACCTGCTGCTGCGATGCGAGTCGGGTGACGAGGAAAGACGTCATGGCCGAGGACGTGTTCTGACCGAAGCATTCCAACCGGGCTATTGGAGCGTGACGTTCGCGACGTAGTCGGAGTGCGAGCCGACTGCACGAGAGACGTTGCGGTCCCTGATCTTCTTGTACGTCGACCCGATGCTGACCTGGCCCGCCGCCCGATCGCCTACCTGACCGAACCGGTACGCGTACTTCAGCACGTTGTCGTTTCGAGACCAATAGTTGAACACAGTGTCATTCACAGCAGCATCGAGGGACTTCCAGTCCTGGCTTGCGTCAACAGCGGCACCGAACAGGTGCATGGCCTCGACCCTCTCGGGTCCGGTCGACTCGTGTCCGAGCGCTTGCGCGGCGGTCACCACTACCCGAGCACCAAGGCTGTGCCCCACGAGCACGAAGCGGGGCTCGTCGGTTCGGGCGATGATGTCGGCCAGCATCGCTCCGGTCATCGCCGCCCGCTGGTGCGCGAAGGTCCAAGGGTTGGCTGCAATGCCGCGGATGGTCATCAGATTGCCGATCAGGCCGACTCGCTTGGCCCCCTCTTTCGTGGCCTTCGCTGCGAGGCTCATCGCGGCAGCTTTTACGGCCTGCTCCGACAGGCCGCGCCCGGCGAACATGCCAAGCGCCTTCAATTCCTTTGCACCCCAGTGCACACGGTAGAGCGGAGCATCGGGATAGCGCCGACGGATCGTCGCAATCCAGTCGTCGTTCTCGGTGTCACCGTCGGTCAGGAAGCCTTTGACGAAGACGACAGGTGTCCCGGTGCCGGCCTCGATGAGTTCGATGCTGAACGAATCGTCGGCACTCGCGTATGCAGCAGTGACCGCCGTACCCAGTGCCCCGCCGAGGGTCGCGCCCGTTGCCGTGACGACCACCGTGCCACCGAACATTCCCGCTCCTCCGGCAGCGATGGATCCACCGCCGAGGAGAGCCAAGCCGTGACTTGAAGCAGCGGCGCCAGAGAGGGTTCCCCACGACCCGATCATCCCGCCGATCGCTGGCGCCGCGGCGAAGGCAAGCGGTATGAGGAGCGCGGTCCCACCTGCCATTCCGAGTGCGAGCTTGGTGACACGCTTCATGTTCGTCGTGTCGAACTCCAGCCAGTCCGCGTAGTCGTCGAGCGCTTCGAGGCGACGATCAAGCTTCTCGACTCCGGGAATGTCGTGGCGGTGCGCCGCGCAGTAGCTGTGAATCGCCCTGGGTTCGTTGGCGGCTCCTGAGCTTGGAAACAAGGATGGAGTCATGTCGAAAGAGAAATCACCAGGGAAGGCGACGACACGTCGCTACACCGATGTTGAGAAGGAGCGGGCAGTCAGGCTGTGCCGACAGCTCGCCGACGAACTCGGAACCAATCACGGAGTGGTGTCGCGTATCGCGAAGCAACTCGACTACGGCGTCGAGTCGGTTCGGAAGTGGTGGCTCGACGCCGACATCGACGACGGGCTCGCAGGCCCGGACGCGCAGCGTGTCCGCGACCTTGAAGCGGAGAACAAAGAGATGGGCCAAGAGCTCCGTGAGTTGCGCCGGGCAAACGACATGGCGATCATCAAGCGACAACGCACCAACGCCACGACCAGTCCACCGCGCCGGCAAACCACCCGCCTCACTCACCGTCCGAGCAATCGTCTTGCCCGACACGCCCACGGCCGCAGCAACGTCATTCCAGCGTTCACCCGACCGCAACCGGTCAACAATCTCACGGCGCACCTCGGGCGGCATTCCTCGCCCACGACCACCAAACCTCGAACCCATCACAACACCTCCACAATCGAAGCGTTGCACTCACCGCCTGAACCCAAGGATGCTTGTGGTGACCCGATCGACAGATTGCGCAGCTCCGTCTCCGAGTCAACAGCGCCTCATCGTGGGCTCGACACATGTCCTCAGCCGCTGAGGAACTCCGCGGCCGCTCGGCGGGACGGCGCACCTATCTCGGCCGGACGACTCCGGTGTCCAGGTCGGCGCTGTGTGGGCGGGTTGTGTGCGGTCCGGAGCTCCGAAGACCCGCCAACGCCAGGACGAGCTTCGAGTTGAAGATCTGGGCCGACAACGCCGTATCGCTAAGGTCGGCCGGACCGAGCTGCACTTACCCCGCCCGCTCCACGAACGAACACAGCGCGCCGATCATCTTCATCTCTTCGACGGACTTCGCTCGCGTTTCCAGCAGTGCGTCGGTGCAGACGAGGTAGGCCAGGCAGCGGGCTCGGCTGATTGCGACGTTCAGTCGATTCTTCGAGAACAGGAAATCGGCGTTGCGCGGCATGTGATCCGACGACGACGTGGTCATCGAGAAGAACACGACAGCAGCTTCACGACCCTGGAACTTGTCGACCGTGCCGACTTCGACCTTGGCAAGCCGCTTGTGGCTGCTGAACACCTCACGGATCAGGCGGACCTGGTCGTTGTACGGCGCAACCACCATGAAGTCGATCGGGCGCAGCTTCGCAACTTCGCCTTCCTGGTTTGTCCACGGCGTGTTCATCAGCAACTTGATCTGCTCGCCGATCAGCTCCGCTTCGACCTTCGACGACGTCGAGCACTCGGTGTGCTCTGCCCGCAGCCAGCGCAAGCCCGTGCCAGCCGCTTCCACGTTCTGAATGTCGCACGACGGGTGGACACCGAGCCGGCCGTCGTACATCACGTCCGAGATGAACCCGCTCACGTCGGAGTGCATCCGCCACGTCGTGTCGAGGAACACTCCACGTTCGGTGCTCACCGTCGGCTCGCCGTCGAGGAGGTGTTCCAGCGCACTGGCACCGGAACCGTTCGGATGACTTGCTTGTGCGACCTGCGGTAGCTGTTGGGGGTCACCGAGCAAGATCACGCTGCCAGCCGAGATCGACGCCGCCATCGTGTCGGCGAGCCCGAGCTGGCCCGCCTCGTCAACGATCAGCACATCGACCGGGTTGTCACGCATCGCCGTGCTCGCCAACAACCACGGCGTCCCGGCGATGACGTTGAAGCCGCCGTCCGCGCACTTGCCGTTGTCGTCGATGTACTCGACTCCCTGAACCGGGCCACTCTTGTTCTTGCGCACCGCGTGAAGTTTGGCGATGTCACCTTCCTCCGTGAATCGCTCGACGACCGCCTTGGTCAGATTGTCGATGGCGTGATGGCTCATCGCCGTGACGCCAACTGTCCGGCCTTCAAGCACCAGCTTGCGGATGAGGTGCGCACCAATGAACGTCTTGCCGGTGCCCGGCGGACCCTGAATCGGGACGACTGACTCGTCGATGTGATCGGCCCACTCGCACACCTCCTCGATCCCCGCCTTGAAGACACCGTCGACCGGTCCCATGCCGGGGGCGAAGCGTGGGACGTCTCGTCGCAACAACGCGTGCGCGGCACCGGTCGAGTCGCCCGCCAACATTCGATCGGCATGCGTCACCAGCGCGTCGAGCTTGGCGCCCTCGTGGAACCACACGTAGTGCACCAGTGAGGTCGGGATGACGCCAGCCTCCTCGACCTCGCTGGTCCAGACCAGGCGGATCTCGCTGGCATCGCGGTCGATCGACGACACGGTGAAGAAGACCCACTCCTGCTCGCTGAGGGCAACGATCATCTTCGAGCCGGCATCGATGTCGTTGTCGATCATCTGCGCCGGATAACTGAACGCCGCGGCCGGCCATTTCAACGGCTTGTTGGTCTTCGGGCTGACCCGTTCCTCGGTTCCGAGGAAGGTGAGACCGGCGATGGCCGAGCGCGAATCGAGTTGGTCGACCTCATCAGCGATCGACAGGCGGTAGGCCTCGGCAGCGACTGCCTTCTTCTCCCGCCGCCAGTAGCCGAGCAGGTCGCCCATCAGGTGTTCGGGCGTACCGGGCCCGACTGCGTGGAGCGCTTCGATCCGTTCATCGATCTCCGCGTCGGATTCGATCGGCTCCAGAATTGCAGCCCGCCATTCGATGTCGTCAGGCCGATGGTCGACCAGCCAATCGCGCACGGCGAGCGTGGCGATCACGTCGTCTTCGTTGTAGCTGGCAATGCGATCGAGGATCGACTGATCGCGCTGACTCGGATCCGGCTCCGTCATCCACCGCTCGTACTCGACGACAGCGCCAGCGCCCTTGTCGATGTCGTGGCCACGCTCGAAGTCGGTGAGTAGCTCGACGTGCTTCAACCCGTACGACTCTTCGCCGAGCAGGATTGCGCCAGTCACGATCGGGAAGATGTCGACGAAGACACCTTCGGCGATGAGGCGTTCGAGGTCGAGTTCGGCGACTCCGTGTTCACGGGTCATGCGTTCGAGCGACGAGCGTTCGGTGTGGTTGTAGTGGTACACGTGCATGCCCCCGAAGCGCTCGCGCCGTGCCACGAGGTGGTCGATGAGCGCCTTCGTCGCCGTCGCTTCCTCGGCGAGGTCGTGCGCCCAGAACCCCTTGAAGTCCCACTCATCGCCTGAGTCGCCACCCGCTTCGGGCCGCTCGATCAGACCGAGGAGAAAGAAGAGGCCGGCCTGCGGGGTCCAGAACGGGTGACCCTCGAAGTCGAGGAACACGTCGCCCTCGTTCGGCTCGGGCAGTGCGGCGAACCCGGTGAGCGCTGCGTCACCTTCGTCCGTTGCCGCCTGCTTCGTTGCGTCGGGGAGCGCGAAGGCCGGCTTCGACCCCTCTGCTTGTTCCTTCGTCAGCAGTTGGAGTCGGGCCTGCTCCACTAACCGATCGAGGCGGTGCTGCTCGAACGCTTCGACCGACCGACCGAGTGCAGCCAAGCCACCCATCGTGTCCACGCCATCGGCAACCAGCGTTGCGCGTTCAGATCGGCGGACACCCGCGACGAAGACGAGCGAGTCGGCATCTCGCCACTCCGTGTCGCACACTTGGTGGAACTCGCAGAAGTTGCAGTGGCTGCACTTCTCCGCGGTCGTGTCGGCCGGGTGGTCGAGCGCCCGGCGAAGCGAGGATCGGAGGCGCCGCCAGTACGGGTCGACGTGAGCAAGCCGGATCGTCTCGACCTCGCCCGACCCGAGTTCGAGGTGAATGTGCTCACCCCGATGACCGGTCAACGCTTCGAGTGCGTCGGCGTAGAAGCAGAGCTGAAGTACATGGCCCGGCTTCGCTTCGAGCCGTGCCAGCTTCGCGTCGACCGCCTCGTAGTGCTCCGGCACGTCGTTCGTTGCGTCAACGCGGACGAGGAAGTCAGCGACGCCGCGAACGCCCTCGTGGATCATCGGCAACTGATAGATGACGTCCCAGCCATCGGCCATCGGGTTGCCGACTCGGGCAACCCACGCCTCGAACGGCTCCCATCCGCCAGGGAAGTCGTCGGCGGTGCGACCGTCGGCGTCGGTGGGCGTCGGGTTGTCGGGAGTGATGCGTTCCGGGACGTGGAAGATCGACTTGCCATCCTCCTCGTACCGAGCGAGCACCTCGAGTTCGTGCGACTGCCCCTTCGCCATCAGCATCTCGGCCATGTCACCGAGGGGACTGCGCTCGACCTGCAGCTGCTGGTTCTCGACTCGATGGTGCAGCGTCAGCGTGTGTGCACACTCGAGCCAGGCCGAGATCTTGGAAGGAGAGATGAGGCTCGTCACGAGTGCATTCTGGCTTCGGTGAAATGGATTCACTGCACGAGGCCCACCCAGTCGGTCGCTGGACGGAAGTCGCTTCTGCGCCGGCGATGAGACTTCTCGGGACCGACCTGGCGCTTGTGGCCGCTCTGGCCCGCCACTCGATGGACAGTCGTGCCACCGCCGTGCCGAGAGCTGGTGTCCCCTCGTCAACCCGGCGGTCCTCCAACGTACGAATCGTTTCTGGAGGGCACCGCCATGGCTGCACCCATCGTCATTCCATCCAATCCATCCGAGCACCCGCGCCGGATCGCCTTGTCAAGTGACCGTGCTTACAATGCAGAGATGAACGAGACGATGGATGCAAAGGTGTCCCACCGTGGCCAGACCAGCCTGCCGGCTTCATTAAGGCGGCGGTGGGGCCTCACCGACGGTGGCGTGGTTGGCGTGATCGACCTGGGCGATGCGGCACTCGTCGTACCCGGTGGGCTCGACGCCGCTCGTCGCGAGCTGCGTGCAGTTCTTCGAGACCGTTACGAAGACGGCCTCGACGCGCTCGACGACCCGGATCTGGCGGATCAGTAGTTGTGGAGCGTGTGCTCATCGACGACCGGCTGCTCATCGAAGAACTCACTGTCGGGATCGGCGTCGAGGATGTCGCCTACGCCACGTCGGTGTACTGGTACTTCCGTGCGTGTCGGGCAGCAGTCCTCGGTGCGGGTGGCAACCTTTCCGGTCCCTTCGAGCGCATTGGTGCCACCCGGCAGGCCCGCGCAATCGAGCAGCTCTTGCACTTGCGAGACGACATCAGCCTGCCCGAGCCCCGCGCTGCGGTGTCGACGATGGCCGGCGTAGCAAGCCGGCAACCCCGTCTGAACCTGCTGAACATCGAGGCCACGGCAGCCGCTCTCGAAACCGCCCACGTGGTG
>CAXMZV010000185.1:0-7580 GCA_964199985.1 Candidatus Ilumatobacter isfjordensis
GGCGGATGTGCGCGAAGGCGACGTCGTCCGAGTCCGGATCGACCACCTCTTCGTCTTCGACCACGTCACTGGCCGGGCGATCGCCTGAGCTTCAGACGAGCAATCGGCGCGCAGCTGCTGCACGCTGCAACACGCTCACGACCACACCGATCGCCATGACGACGAAGACGGTGTCGGCCCACGCCGGAATCGCCAACGCCAGGGTGAAGAACACGATGGTCTCGGTGCCCTCGATGAGTGCCGGCGGGAGCGTGACCGTCGTTGTTTCACCGGAGTGAGCTCGGCCATACGATCGCTTTTCGAGGATCGAGCTCAGCAAGAGGAGTGAGACGGCGTTGACGTAGAACGTGGCGAGAAGCACCGCCGCAACCGCCCAATGGCGGAGGTCATTGGCACCGGCCGCAACGCCCAGTGGAATGGCCGCGTATCCGATCGTGTCGAGCAGCAGGTCCGCATAGCCACCGATGTCGGACTCGCGACCCCTCGACCGAGCGACCGGCCCGTCGAGGCCATCGAGCAGCCGACCGGCCAGCCAGCAGGACACGGCGAGAAGGGGCGCAGATTGCCAGGCCAAGACGCCGGCACCAACGCACAGCAGCATGCCGATCACTGACAGCATGAGCGGCGCGACGCGACCCGCCAGCGACGCAGCAACCGGGCCGAGTACCCGGTCCTTCACCGTTCGCAGACGCAGGTCGAGCACTGTGTGACCGTACCGCTCGTCGGCAGTCGAGCCGTCTGGGCCTGATTCGAATGGAACTGGCAGTGCGAACCACCACCAACACCACGCGTCAGTCAGACGTGCCAGCTGCCGTTCGAACGGAGCAGATCTTGGAGGTCGCCCGGGCCCTTGGCTTCGCTTGCGGCCACGACCTGATCAGCGACGGCCGAGGCGTACTCCTGGCGTTCCACGTCGCGGAATACTCCAAACGGTGTGGGCGATGAGTCGTCGGTGTTGAGCCGAGCCAGTGCGAAGGCGAGCGAAGAATCGTGTCGATGAGCGTCGTGAACGAGGACGGCGTCAGGTGACACATTAGCGAGTTCGACCAGGCGGAGCTGACCGTCCGATCCCATGACGACGCCGCGCTGCTCGTCGGCGCCGAACGTGATGGGCTCGCCGTGCACCAAGTTGATCATCATCTCGTCGCGTACGTTCTTCTTGGTGACGTCGTTGAATTGTCCGTCGTTGAACACGTTGCAGTTCTGGTAGATCTCGACGAACGATGCACCCTGATGGTCATGCGCAGCGCGGAACGTCTCCATCATGTGCTTGCGGTCGAGGTCGTGGGTTCGGGCAACGAAGCCTGCTTCGGCTCCGAGCGCCACCGACAAGGGGTTGAACGGTGAGTCAACCGACCCCATTGGTGTCGACTTGGTGACCTTGCCGACTGGAGACGTGGGGGAGTACTGGCCCTTCGTGAGGCCGTAAATCCGGTTGTTGAACAACAAGATGTTGAGGTTGACGTTGCGGCGAAGTGCATGAATCAAGTGGTTGCCGCCGATCGACAGGCCGTCGCCGTCACCGGTGATGACCCAGACGTCGAGGTCGGGACGCGCAGTGGCGACGCCAGTGGCGATGGCCGGCGCCCGACCGTGGATCGAGTGCATGCCGTAGGTGTTCATGTAGTACGGGAACCTGCTGGAGCAGCCGATGCCCGAGATGAACACCGTGTTCTCGGGGTTGACGCCGAGCTCGGGCATGAGCGTCTGGACTGCGAGGAGGATGCCGTAGTCGCCGCAACCCGGACACCAGCGGACCTCCTGGTCGCTGGTCCAGTCGCTCTTCGTCGTGACGGCCACCTGTGCGGTACTCATGACGCATCTCCCTTTGCTGAGTTGCCGAGACTGTCGAGCGCCTCGTCGACGGCCGCCTCGATTTCTCGAGACTTGAACGGCAGTCCTTGGACCTTGGTGACGGCGCGCGCATCGACGAGGTAGGTCGAGCGGAGCAGGGCGGTGAGCTGGCCCATGTTCAGCTCCGGGACCAACACCTTGCGGTAGCGGCCGAGGATGTCGCCCAGGTTGGGCGGCAGCGGACTGAGGTGCGTCAGGTGGGTCCATGCGACCTTGACGCCAGCTCGTCGCCGACGCTGTACAGCCGCATCGATGGCAGCCCACGTTGAACCCCATCCCACGATGAGTACGTCGGCATCGTCATCACCCTGGACCTCGGCGAGTGGGATGTCCTGTGCGATCTGTTCGATCTTCGCGGCTCGGAGGTGCACCATCACTTCGTGGT
The DNA here is from genome assembly GCA_964199985.1 of Candidatus Ilumatobacter isfjordensis. Classification (GTDB taxonomy): domain Bacteria; phylum Actinomycetota; class Acidimicrobiia; order Acidimicrobiales; family Ilumatobacteraceae; genus Ilumatobacter_A; species Ilumatobacter_A isfjordensis. The sequence continues at coordinate 2,240 of CAXMZV010000185.1, forward strand.
TTTCCGGGGTGTAGTCGATGTTGCCGGTGCCATCGGCTTTCTCGAGTCCGCCGACGCGGTGCATCAAGCCGGGCGTGCCGGGAATTGCCCACGGTCGGGCGAGGTTCTCGTCGCGTTTGTACGGCCAGAAGACCTCGGTGCCGTCGTCGTTGACATGGTTCGGTCTGTCGGCGAACGCCACGGAGATGTCGGGCAGTGACGCCACGTCGGGGAGCTTCCATGGTTCTGACCCGTTGGCGAGGTAGCCGTCGCTGAGCAACAGCACCGGCGTGCGGTACTTCAGGGCAATGCGGGCTGCCTCGATGGCGGCGTGGAAACATTGCGCGGGGCTGTACGACGCGACCACGGGCAGTGGCGCTTCGCCGTGGCGACCGTAGAGCGCAATGTTGAGGTCGGAGGCCTCGGTCTTGGTGGGCAGGCCCGTCGATGGTCCACCGCGCTGAATGTCGACGATGATGAGCGGCAATTCGATCGCAAATGCGAGCGAGATGGTTTCGCTCTTGAGTGCCAGACCCGGACCGCTGGTCGTAGTGACCGCCAGATGGCCGGCGAACGCGGCACCGAGTGCCACACCGACCGCGGCGATCTCGTCTTCGGCTTGCACCGTGCGGATGCCGAAGTGCTTGTGCTTCGAGAGCTCGTGCAAGATGTCGCTGGCGGGCGTGATCGGGTACGAGCCGAGCGTGAGCGGCAGGCTCGCTTGCTGAGCGGCGGCGATGAGCCCCCAGGCCAATGCCATGTTGCCCGTGATGCTCGTGTATTCGCCGGACGGAAGCTTCGCTGGGCGAACTTCGAAGCGATGCCCCACTGCCTCGGTCGTCTCGCCGAAGTTGAATCCGGCCTGCAAGGCAGCCTTGTTCGCCCCCGCCACCTTCTCGTTCTTGCCGAACTTCTCCTCGATCCAGTCCACGGTGGGAGCGATCGGACGTGTGTACATCCACGACACGAGACCGAGCGCGAACAAGTTCTTCGAGCGCTCGGCATCGCGCGGTTTCACTCCGAGGGGCTCACAGGCCTTCTTGGTCAGGCTCGACATCGGCACCTTGAGCACGCGATATCCGTTGAGCGTGTCGTCATCGAGTGGGTTGACCGGAGCACCATCGGCGTCGAGGTACCCGGCCTTTTCGAGGTTGCGCTCCTCGAAGGCGTCTTCGTTGACGATGACCGTGCCGCCTGGTTCGAGTCGATGCAGTTCAGCCTTGAGTGCCGCGGGATTCATCGCGACCAGCACGTTGGGTTCGTCACCTGGCGTGGTGATGTCGTGGTCGGCGATGTTGACCTGGAACGCTGACACGCCGTTGACCGTGCCGGCCGGCGCTCGGATCTCTGCCGGAAAGTCGGGCATCGTCGACAGGTCGTTGCCGAACGAAGCGCTCACCGAAGTGAAGCGGTCGCCCGTCAGCTGCATGCCGTCGCCAGAGTCGCCGGCGAACCGGACGATGAGGTGATCGAGTACGCGATCTCCGTCAGCCTCAGGCCGATCGATCGTGTCCGTCATATGTCTTCCCCCAAGGGTCTGGTGGGCGAAGCGTTGGCCCCAACGTCCGCCCTCGGCGCCCTAGCACCGTTGCCGGGGCTGCTCACCTTTGACGGTAGTCGTTGACACTAGTGGTGGGGGCACCCGCCGGTCGGAAACTGTCGTTTTCTGCCGGGGCAAGATGGGACGGTTCGAGGCGCGCGGCGCTGAGAGGCGGATGCGAGACTTCTGGGGTGCCCACGTTGTTCGACGAACTCGCTGCGACGTCGGAGCGGGTCGCGTCGACGTCGAAGCGCAACGACAAGGTGGCGGCGCTCGCGGCAGTCCTGCGGGTGCTCGAACCCGATGAGATCATCGACGCGGTTGCATTCCTGATCGGTCGGACGGCGCAGGGGCGCATCGGAGTGGGATGGTCGACCTTGGCCGACGTGCAACCAGATGCTGCGTCGTCGCCGACGCTGGTCGTTCGCGAAGTGGCCGACAGGCTCGCCGTCGTTGCGGGCATGTCGGGGACCGGGGTCGTCGCTGCTCGTCGCCACGCACTGCTCGAGCTGACGGCACGGGCGACTCCCCGCGAGCAGCAGTTGCTGCGGGGCATCCTTGGCGGCGAACACCGCCAGGGTGCGCTCGAGGGGGTGGTGCTCACCGCGGTTGCGAAGGCAGCGGACGTCTCCGTCGCTGCAGTGCGGCGGGCGACGATGATGGCGGGAGACCTCGGCCCGGCGGCTCAGGCTGCGCTGACAGGTGGGGCGGGCGCGTTGGCCGCCGTCGAGCTGCGACCTGGGCGGCCGGTCCAGCCAATGCTGGCCAGTCCGGCCGGCAGTGCCGGGGAAGCGATCGGCGACATCGGGCTCGCGTCGGTCGAGTGGAAGCTCGACGGCGCCCGCGTGCAGGCGCACCGGCGTGGGACGGAAGTGTCGCTGTTCACGCGCAATCTCAACGACATCACTGAGCGGTTGCCGGGAGTGGTCGAGGTGGTGCAGCAACTCCCTGGATCCGATCTCGTCCTCGACGGTGAAGTCCTCGGGCTCCTGGTTGCCAATGATGACGGTGATGACGGCGATCTGAGCACCGCCGATCTCGCTGGGGCCGCACCCCGACGGTTCCAGGACACGATGGGTGACTTCGGTGCTGATGGGGCTGCGGGCCGTGGAGATGGGCTGCGTGCGTTCTTCTTCGATGTGATGCACATCGACGGCACGTCGGTGCACGACGAGCCGCTCCACGTTCGGCGCGACCTGCTGAGCGAATTCGTGCCGGCGTCGTCTCAGCTTCCCTCGATCATCACCGCTGACGCAGCCGAGGCTGATGACTTCATGCACACCGCTGTCAGACTTGGGCACGAGGGTGTGATGGTCAAGGGGGTCGAAGAGCGCTATGAGGCGGGTCGTCGCGGCAAGAGCTGGCGAAAGGTGAAGCCGGTGTACACCTTCGATCTGGTCGTGTTGGCGGTCGAGTGGGGGCACGGCCGGCGAGTCGGGAAGTTATCGAACCTGCATCTCGGTGCGCTCGGCGATGATGGCGCGTTCGTGATGGTCGGCAAGACGTTCAAGGGGATGACCGACGAGATGCTGGCCTGGCAGACCGAGCGATTCTCCGCGCTCGAAATCGGGCGGGATGACGGACGGGGTCGTCAGGTCGTACACGTGCAGCCGGTGCAGGTCGTCGAGATTGCCGTCGACGGCGTGCAGGCATCGACGCGCTACCCGGGCGGCGTTGCGTTGCGATTCGCCCGGGTCAAGCAGTACCGGCACGACAAGGCGGCGACTGAGGCAGACACGATCGAGGCGGTACAGGGACTCCTGCGCTGAGTCACAGCGGGGTCGGGCCCACTGTGACGCTGGCACCGATGATGGTGGCGTGGGGAGACCGGGCGCGCGTCGTAGTGTCGGAGTGATGAGGCGTGTGTTCATCCGACTTGCTGCAGGAGTCCTGGCAATTGGCTCGATGGCTGCGTGCAGCGGCGGTGACAGCGGGGACGGCAACGACCCGGCACCCGTTGGCGGGATCAACGGTCCGGCGCGAGTTGACCCTGACACAGGCGGTGCGAACAGCGGCGGAGGAGACGACTGATGGCGACCTTGCGTTTCAATTTCGGCACGATGGGCTCCGGCAAGAGCACCGTGGCACTTCAGATCCACCACAACCTGTCCAATCGGCAACTGTTCGGGCTGTTGCTCACCACGCTCGACCGCGAAGGCAATCAAGTCACCAGTCGGCTCGGAGTCGCCGCACCGGCAATTGACGTGGCCCCCGACCTCGATTTGTACGCACTCGCCGTCAACAACTGGCCGATCCACTACTTGATCTGCGACGAAGCACAGTTCTACAGCGAGGCGCAGTGCGAACAGCTGGCGCGAGTTGTCGACGATCTCGAAGTCGACGTGTACGCCTTCGGATTGCTCACTGACTTCCGTGGCCGCCTCTTCGAAGGCTCGAAGCGGCTGCTTGAACTGGCCGACGAGCACAGCCCGCTCCAAGTCGAGGCGCGCTGCTGGTGCGGCGCTCGAGCGACGCACAACTCCCGCGTCGTCAACGGCGTGATCGTCTATGAGGGCGACACCGTGGTCGTTGGCGACACCGACGACTCTGACGCTCAGCCGCTATTTGGCGATTCAGTGCGGTACGAACTGCTGTGCCGGAATCACTTCCGGATCGGTGAACTCGGCGACTGACACGGCACCACTCAGGCGTGGTCTGAGGCGGAGATTTCTGCGCCGATGCCGAGGTCGGTGATCCGACACAGCCAGGCAATGCCCGCCGCGATCGACATGCCGCCTAGACGGAGGAAGATCGCATCGAGGTCGAGGTCGCCGGCTCGCGTTGCGACCTCGACAATGGCGGCGGCGCCGACGGCGATGAGGGCGATAGCAATGCCTGCGGTGACCCGCAGCAATGCGTCGAGCCACGACGAACGTCGGGGTCCCGCCAGGGAGGCCGTCACTGCGGCGACGGCGGCGGCCGGAACGAGCGCGACGATGTTGGGCGGCAGCATGACAAAGCTCAGCACTTCGATCCGCTGGTCCCACGCCGTGGCGAAGCGGGTGCCGTCGACCGTGCGGACTCGCTCCGTCTGGAACAGGATGAATCCGAACTCGCCACCCAGGAAGAGCCAGCCGATGATCGTCAGTTGTTGGACCAGCGCCGCTCGGCCCTTGATGCGGGGCTCAGTCCCAGGCACAGTCGAGCCGCTTGATGCCATTGATGAAGTTGCTCTGTAAGTACGCGGGCTCGCCGGCGATCCGCAGCGTGGGGAGCCGTCGATGAATCTCGTCGAACATCACGGTCATCTCCCGTCGGGCCAGGTTGGCGCCGAGGCAGAAGTGAGGGCCGCCAGCGCCGAAGCCAACCTGTGCGGGCTGCATCGATCGCCGGACGTCGAACTGGTGTGGGTTGTCGAAGACCCGTTCGTCCCGGTTGCCGGAGTTGTAGAACATGACCACCTTCTCGCCGGCTTTGATGGGGAAACCGTTGATCTCGGTGTCCTCGGTGGCGGTGCGCCGAAAGTGGATCACCGGTGTCGCGTACCGGACCATCTCTTCCACAGCGGTCTTGGCGTGTGTCTCGTAGTCGCCGTACAGAAGCTCGCGCTGCTCCGGGTTGTCGGTGAGCGACTTCATCCCGTGGCTGATTGCATTGCGGGTCGTTTCGTTGCCGGCGACCACGAGCAGGATGAAGAAGGACCCGAACTCCTGGGGGCTGAGTTGCTCGCCATCGACTTCGGCCGTCATCATCACTGAGGTGATGTCATCTTGCGGGTTGGCGCGCCGATCCTCGCCCAGCGTCTGGGCATAGGTGAACATCTCCAAGGAGTGAGTCATCAGGTCCTCGTACGACGTGATGAAGTCGGGGTCACCGACGCCG
>CAXMZV010000186.1:0-7580 GCA_964199985.1 Candidatus Ilumatobacter isfjordensis
GGACCGCGTCTCCGGTCATATGACGACGTGCTCGGCTGGTCGCTCCGCCTGCCGCAGGTTTTCTGGGCCGAGCTGGCCCGGTGGCAGTGCATCAACTGGATGAATGAGCCAGTGACCTCGCTGGTCCCCGGGTCGATGCCGGGAACATCCTGGTTTCCTGGCGGAACGCTGAACTACGCCCTGCGGGCACTCGCCCATGCCGAGACCTTGAATGACAAGGTCGCCATTATCGGGCGTTCGCAAAGCCGTGAACGAGATGAGGTCACCTGGACCGAGCTCCTCGACCAGGTGGCGCGGTGCCGTGCCGGCCTCCGTCGACTCGGGGTTCGTCGGGGTGACCGCGTCGTCGCATTCGCGCCGAACATCAGTGAGACGCTCGTGGCGTTCCTCGCAACGGCCAGCCTCGGGGCGACGTGGTCATCGTGCGCACCCGAGTTCGGCGTGCGTGCGGTCACAGATCGTTGGACGCAGATCGAGCCGACGGTGCTGATCGCGGTCGACGGCTACATGTACGGCGATCGGCCGATCGACAGGGCCGGTCACGTTGACGAGATCGTGGCAGCACTGCCCACGCTCAAACATGTCGTGCGGATTCCGTACCTTGATCCCGCGGGAACCGACGGATGGACACCCCTGCTCGCGGAGTACGAACCGCTTGAGTTCGAGCCGGTGCCATTCGACCATCCGCTCTACGTGCTCTTCTCCTCGGGCACCACCGGGCTGCCCAAGCCGATTGTGCACGGACACGGTGGCATCACGCTCGAACACGTGAAGGCGTGGTCGTTGCACTATGACCTGCGTCCGGGCGATCGCGTCATGTGGTTCACGACGACCGGGTGGATGATGTGGAACTTTCTCATCTCGGGCCTGCTCACCGGCTCCACGATTGTGCTGTTCGACGGCGATCCGGCGGCTCCCGATCTCCTTGAACTCTGGCGTGTGACTGCCGAAGAAGGAGTCGATGTCTGCGGAGTGAGTGCTCCGTTCCTGATGGCCTGCCGCAAGGAGCAGCTTCGCCCGGGAGACGAGCTCGATCTGTCGCGTGTGCGACATCTCGGGTCGACCGGTGCACCGCTGCCGGTCGAGGGTTTCGAGTGGGTGCCTGAGGCCCTCGGGGCACACATCCAGGTGGGGTCGATGAGCGGTGGTACCGACGTGTGTAGCGCTTTTGTCGGCACCGCGCCGATGTTGCCGATTCGGGCGGGAGAGATCGGAGCCCGGATGCTCGGCTGCGATGTGCAGGCGTTCCGACCCGATGGATCGCAGTGTGCACCTGGCGAGACCGGTGAACTCGTGATCGCGGCGCCGATGCCGTCGATGCCGGTGGGTTTGTGGGGCGACGACTCGGGCGAGCGATATGCGTCCACCTACTTCGAGACGTTTCCCGGCGTCTGGCATCACGGCGACTGGATCACGTTCTTCGACGACGGCGCCTGTGAAATCACGGGACGTTCGGATGCGACGCTGAACCGTGGGGGTGTTCGTCTCGGAACGAGCGACTTCTACGTTGTCGTCGACTCGATGCCCGAGGTCGCTGACAGTGTGGTGGTGCACCTCGAGGACTCTTCCGGAGAGGGCGGTGCTGGTGAGCTGATCCTCCTGGTTTCGTGCAGCGACGGTGGTGTGCTGGACGAACGGCTGGTTGCCCACATCAAGCGCGCATTGCGCTCCGAGCTCTCGCCACGTCACGTTCCCGACGTGATCGATGAGGTACCGATGATTCCTCGGACGTTGTCCGGCAAGAAGCTCGAGGTGCCGATCAAGCGGATGTTGCTCGGGATGCCAGCCGAACAGGCAGCCTCGAAGGACTCGCTTGTCAACCCTGAGGCGCTCGATCACGTCGCCGCATGGATTGCGGCCCGCGGTTGACCAGGCATCGGCCGGATGCGAACATGTGTTCGTGTCACGTTCGACGACAGGAAGGGAGGCATCGATTCTCCATGCTGACCTCGACTCGTTCTACGCGTCCGTCGAACAGCGCGATGACCCGTCCTTGCAGGGGAAACCCGTTGCTGTCGGTGGTGGCGGGGTCATCCTCGCCGCGAGCTACGAGGCCAAGCGGTACGGGGTGTACACACCAATGCCGGGGTATGAAGCGAAGCGCCTGTGCCCTGATCTGATCTTCGTCGACCCGCATTTCGACGCATACACGGAGGCGAGCCGGGCGGTGTTCGAAATTTTCAACGATGTGACGCCGCTCGTTGAAGGGATCTCGATCGACGAGGCCTTTCTCGACGTCGGTGGGTTGCTGCGGCTGTCGGGAACGCCCGCCGAGATCGCAGCGCGGCTCCGAGCTGACGTGGCGCGTGAGGTCGAGTTGCCGATCACGGTGGGCGTCGCCCGCACCAAGTTCTTGGCGAAGGTGGCCAGCGGCGTCGGCAAGCCAGATGGATTGCTGGTCGTCGACCCCGACAGGGAGCTCGATTTCCTGCACCCGCTCCCGGTACAAAAGCTCTGGGGCGTGGGCCGAGTGACGACACAGAAGCTCAACGACCGAGGGCTGTTCACGGTGCGCGACGTCGCTGAGCTCGACCCGGCCGCGCTGTCGGCCATCACCGGGGGAGCGGTTGGTCAGCAGCTCTTCGCTCTGTCGCGCAACGTCGACGCTCGGAGGGTGCAGGCCGGGAAGCGCCGAGGTTCGATTGGGTCGCAGCAGGCACTGGGTCGACGAGAGCGGTCTCGTGAAGAGATCGACATCATCCTGCGCCGGATCATCGACCGGATCACGACGCGGATGCGGCGGGCCGAGCGCGTCGGCCGCACGATCACGCTGCGCTTCCGGTTCGAGGACTTCAGTCGAGCGACGCGGTCGCACTCGGTGCCGAGCCCGACGGCGGCGACGTCGCTGGTGCAGGACGTTGCGCTCGCACTGCTCGACACGGCCTGGCCAATGATCGAGAAGCGGGGACTCACGTTGATCGGTGCGTCGGTCGGCAACCTCGAGAACGAAGTCGCCGAGCAACTGGCGCTGCCCTTCGACCGTGGCGACCTCGCCGTGCTCGACACGACGATCGATGCGATCCGCGAGAAGTTCGGCGGCGCCTCACTCACGCGGGCTGACCGCATCGGCAGCGACGTCGGCTTCAGCGTCCCCCTCCTTCCCGACTGACCATCCAAGGCAATAAGGTGTGAGTTCGGAATGTGGACCGACTTGGTTCTGAATTCGAACTGACCTAGGGTTCGGTCATGGCGAAGTTCGACGAGCGAGATGGCCGCGACTGCTCAATTCAGGACAGCCTCGACATCCTGGGCGACCGCTGGACGATTCTCATCATGCGCGACGCGTTCCGTGGTGTGCGTCGGTTTGACGACTTCCGACGCGACCTCGACATTGCTCGGCCCGTCCTCACCGAACGGTTGAAGCGGCTGGTCGTTGCCGGCGTGCTCGAACGTCGGCTGTATTGCGAGCGGCCTCCCCGGTACGAGTATCGGCTGACTCGGATGGGCACTGCTCTGTCGCCAACGCTCGTTGCGCTGATGCGCTGGGGGGATGAATGGTTGACCGACGAGCCGCCGACCGTGCTGGTCCACGAGACGTGTGGCGAGCCGCTGGACCAGGCCTTCGTCTGCTGGCACTGCGACGAGACGTTCACACAATCCGCTATCGCGAGCCGACCCGGCTCGACCCCCGCATCCTGATCGGACAGAGAACCTGATGAACACCGCTCCTGACCATCCGCTCGTCCACGAATCGCTTCAGGACCTGATGGCCTTGGCCGCGGCGCGTCGAGACGAGTCGTTCGGCACTCGCATCACATACAGCCCGAAGGTGTTCATCCCGCTGACCCGGTTGTGTAACGACACGTGCGGGTACTGCACGTTTGCGCAACCACCGGCCCGTGTGGAGCAGCTCTTTCTCGAAGCGGACGACGTGCTCAAGATCGCGCGCCAGGGTGCGCGCCAGGGTTGTCACGAGGCACTCTTCACGCTCGGGGAGCGACCCGAAGATCGCTACGAGGTGGCTCGCGATTGGTTGAGCGAACGCGGCTACGACTCGACGGTGCACTATGTGGCCGAGGTGGCGAAACTGGTCCTCGCTGAGACGGGCTTGCTGCCCCACGCCAACTGCGGGGCGTTGGCCGCTGAGGAACTCGCCCAGCTCCGGCCGTTCTCGCCGAGTCAGGGAATGATGATCGAATCGGTCAACCCCGACCTGGAAGCGCACCGCAACGCGCTGGACAAAGTGCCGGCTCGGCGGCTCGCCACGCTCGAGGCGGCCGGAGAACTGTCGATTCCGTTCACGACCGGCATCCTGGTCGGGATCGGCGACAGCCGAGCCGATCAGCTTGCCGGCCTCGAAGCCATTGCGGCGAGCCATCGTCGCCACGGGCACGTGCAGGAAGTGATCGTGCAGAACTTCCTGCCGAAACTTCGCACGGCGATGAAGGGCGTGCAGGCCTGCCCCTCCGACGACTACCTGTGGACGTTGGCCGCTGCTCGACTGATCCTGCCTGCCGATGTGCATCTGCAAGCACCACCGAACCTGTCGGACGACTTCGGATCGTTGATCGATGCCGGCATCGATGATTGGGGCGGCGTCTCACCCGTCACCGCTGACCACGTCAACCCCGAGCGTCCGTGGCCCGACCTCGACCGGCTGCGTGAGGTGACCGGACAACGTGGGCACGTGTTGGCGCCACGCCTGACGATCTACCCGGAGTACGTGCGCAATCGCGAGCGCTGGCTCGACCCCGGCCTGCACTTCCCGGTGATGGATCGAGCCGACTCCGAGTGGCTCGGTCGTGATGATCCCGGTCAGATCTGGCCGGAGAAGACGACGGCTGCCGACACTGTTGCGGATGGCGCAGAGTTCGTGCTCGTCGGCCGGCGCTCGACGGTCTGGTATTCGGGTGCGGACAATCCGCCCCCGGTGCTGATCCCTGCCTCTGACGTGCTCATTCGTGGTGCGGTGGCCGAGGTGTTGGCCGGGATCGAGGCCGGGCAGGAGCCGAGCACGGACGAGATCGTCACACTGTTCGGTGCCCGCGGGCCTGAAGCTGTTGCCGTGATGGGTGCTGCGGACCGGATGCGCCAAGAACTCGTCGGCGACACCCTGACCTGGGTGGCCAACCGCAACATCAACTACACGAACGTCTGCACGTTCAAGTGCAAGTTCTGCGGCTTCTCGAAAGGCCCGCTGTCGCTGAACCTGCGCGGTACCCCGTACCTCCTCACGCTCGACGACATCGCCGAGCGAGCGAAGGAAGGCTGGGACCTCGGAGCCACCGAAGTGACGCTGCAGGGCGGCATCCATCCCAACTTCGACGGCGATTACTACATCGACGTCACCAAGGCCGTGAAGGACGCGGTGCCGGACATGCATGTGCACGGCTTCACCGCATTGGAGGTCACCGAAGGGGCCAAGCGGCTCGACGAAGACCTGGTCACCTACCTCACCCGCCTCAAGGATGCGGGGCTCGCATCGTTGCCCGGCACCGCGGCGGAGATTCTCGACGACGACATTCGAGCGATCCTGTGCCCCGACAAGATCAACACTGAGGAATGGCTGGAGGCGCACCGCGCAGCACATTCGATCGGGCTGCACTCGAACGTCACGATCATGTACGGCGCCGTCGAAGAGCCGATCCACTGGGCGCGGCACCTGGTCCTCACTCGCGATCTGCAGAAGGAGAACGTGGCGGCGGGCCGTGTCGGATTCACCGAATTCGTGGGTCTTCCGTTCGTCCACATGGCGTCACCGATCTACCTCCAACGGAAGGCTCGGCGTGGCCCGACCTTCCGCGAGAACGTGATGATGCACTCGGTTGCTCGTCTCGCCTACGGCGCGTTGATCCCGAATATCCAGGCGAGCTGGGTGAAGATCGGCCTGTCCGGCACATCCCAGATGATGCACGCTGGTTGCAACGACCTTGGGGGCACGCTGATGGACGAGAACATCTCTCGCGCGGCCGGGGCGAGCCACGGTCAGGAGATGACCGTGCAGGGTTTCCGCGAGTTTGCCGAGTCGATCGGTCGGCCGCTGGAGCAGCGCACCACGGGCTACGGACGAGTGGAGCAGCCCGCATGACACTCGTGGAACGGGTTGGCGATGCACGGCTGCCGACTGATGTCGACACGTTTCGCATCGTCTCGTACCGGGCGGCCGATGGTCATGAGCACGTGGCGCTGATCGCCGGGGACCCGGCAGCTCCGGCCTCGCAGCCTGTCTTGGTTCGCCTGCACAGCGAGTGCCTGACCGGCGACGTGCTCGGGTCGGCGAAGTGCGATTGTGGCCAGCAACTCGCTGCAGCGAAGCGCTCGATTGCTGCCGAGGGGGCAGCGGGTCGCGCTGGTCTCATCGTCTATCTGCGCGGACATGAAGGTCGCGGCATCGGGCTCGCCAACAAGATCCGGGCCTACGCGCTGCAGGACCAGGGTCTCGACACCGTCGACGCGAACACGGCGCAGGGCTTGCCGGTCGACGCCCGTCGATACGACGTTGCGGGAGCGATCCTGGCGGACCTCGGTGTGGCGTCGGTGCGACTGATCAGCAACAACCCGGCCAAGGCGTCCGGCCTCGAAGAGCAGGGCATTGCGGTGACCGAGATGGTGCCGATCGATGTTGCCCACACCGCAGAGAGCCAGGCGTATCTCGACTCCAAGCGGGCTCTCCTCAATCACCTCGGTTGAGGTGCTTGGCTGAGGTGCAACACTCAGCAGGTGGACGACATCGAGATCACCTGGCGCGGGCCGTTCGGCAACGGTGAGGTCAATGCACTGCACGCCGAAGCGTTCGAGACGCGCGTGTTCGACGCATCGGAATGGAATTGGGTCGCGCAATGCGACCGCCACAGTCTGGGGTGGGTCACCGCACGGCGCGAGGGTGAACTCGTCGGCTTCCTCAACGTCGCGTGGGATGGCCTGGTGCACGCCTGGCTGCAAGACGTGATGGTGGCCGCCACCGCCCGGCACCGAGGCATCGGTGTGGCGCTGGCCCTCGCAGCGCGTGACAACGTCAGGGCAGCAGGTTGCGAGCACCTCCACGTCGACTTCGACGACGACCTGCGCTCTTTCTACATCGATGCGTGCGGGTTCACGCCCAGTTCGGCGGGTCTGATCAGTTTCGACTGAGAATCAGTCGAGGGTGATGTCGAGCCGGAGGTCGCCGCCGAGCATCTTCGTTGACAGGAAGCGGCCGCGACGCAACTCGCTCATCGCCGGTGCGCCTGCGCCGACGAACAGCGGGTGGGCGTCATCGCCGCCGAAGATCGCCGGAGCGAGGTAGATCACATACCGGTCGACGAGGCCGGCATCGTGAAACTCCGACGCCACGTTGGCGCCGCCTTCGACCATCAACTGCAGGACGCCGTCGGCGCCGAGTTCGTCGAGCAGTTCGGGCAGCGGCCCGACCCACTCGGTGCAGGGGTGCACCTTGGCGTCGGGCGGGGCCGCGCCGAGGACGATGCGCCGAGGATCGGATCCGTCGACGAGCCGGACATTGAGTGACGGGTCGTCGGCGCGCACCGTTCCGGCCCCGACGAGGATCGCCTGGCTCTCGGCTCGCATCTGGTGCACGTCCGTGCGAGCAGCGACGCCGGTGATCCACTCGCTCTCGCCGTCCGGCGCAGCGGTCCGGCCGT
>CAXMZV010000187.1:0-7512 GCA_964199985.1 Candidatus Ilumatobacter isfjordensis
GCAGCGCCATGATTTTCGAGTGAGTCGCTGAGTCGCGGCGACGGACGTGCGGCCTCGGTGTCGCCTGCTGCCACGCGGCGCTCGACCATCTGGATCTGGTGAACGAACGCGTCCTGTGCGTCGTCGACCGTGATCACTTCCGGCGCGTCGTCGAACGGCTGCCAGGTGAGTTGGTTGGTTCCAGCAGCGGGAAGCCACGGGTTGGTGTCGAAGGCGAGCGTGCCGTGTTCGCCGATGATGGCGAAGGCGTGGGTCATCCCGTAGCTGTCGGTCGACTGGAGGGAGGCCAAGTACGCCGTTGTTGAAGCGCACGGTCAACGCCGCATCGGCGACGTTGCCGTTGGCGTTGAGGTTGCCGAGTGCTGCAACGGTCCGATTCGCGAAGGCGGCCGGGCCGCGTTGTCCGGGCTCGTGCCGGTCGGTGCGACGCCGCCGCCGCTGCTTAGGATCAAGAGTTGAGGGAGATCGAGCCGAGGTCGCCCATGAATTTGAGCTGGGACGTCTGACTCTGGCGTGCGTCCCGACTTGCGCGCAGAATGGGTTGATGGATCTTCATCGCCCCCACCAGACCGAGGAAGGCAGGCTGCGGGCGACCGACCGCTTGGTGTCGATGATTCGGGACTCGATCATCGGCGGCGATGAAATCATCGATGGTCCGTTCGGACCGCGCCCCGTCGTCTACGCCGACTACACGGCGTCAGGTCGCTCGCTGCGCTTCATCGAGGACTACATCCAAGACATCGTGCTCCCGCTGTACGCGAACACGCACACGGAGGCATCGGGGACCGGACTGCAGACGACCCGCTTCCGCGAGGAGGCCCGTTCGATCATCGCATCGTGTGTCGGCGCAACCGACGAACACGCCGTGCTCTTCTGCGGGAGTGGGGCGACCGGTGCCATCGACAAGCTGATCGGTGTCCTCGGGCTGCGGATCCCATCAACACTCGATGACCGCTGGGACCTTTCCGCTCGGATCCCAGAGCACGAACGGCCCGTGGTGTTCATCGGGCCGTACGAACACCATTCGAACGAGTTGCCCTGGCGCGAGTCGATCGCCGACGTGATCATCATCGACGAGGACTCCGACGGCCATGTCAGCCTCGACCACCTCGAGCGCGAGCTGACTCGTCATGCCCGACGCTCGGTGAAGATCGGATCGTTCTCGGCCGCGTCGAACGTCACCGGCATCGTGACGGACACCGACGCCGTGTCGACGATGCTTCACCGCCACGGGGCATTCGCGTTCTGGGACTTTGCGGCAGCAGCGCCGTATGTCGGGATCGAGATGGGCAGTATCTCGACCGACGTTCCCGACGCCGAACGGCTGCTCTCATACAAGGATGCAGTCTTCATCTCTCCACACAAGATGATCGGGGGACCGGGAACGCCGGGTGTGTTGGTGGCCCGTCGAGCGCTCTTCACGAATCGAGTACCCGATGTCCCGGGGGGCGGAGCGGTCACCTACGTGAACACCACCGAACACGACTACCACCAGAGGGTTGAACACCGTGAGGAGGCGGGTACACCCGCCATCGTCGAATCGATTCGTGCCGGGCTGGTATTCCAGCTGAAGCAGGCCGTCGGTGTCGAAGCAATCGGACGGCGCGAGCACGACTTCGTCAGCCGGGCGATCGATTCTTGGGACGCCGACTCGAAGATCCTGGTGCTCGGCAACCACGAAGCAGAGCGGCTGTCGATTGTCTCCTTCGTCATCCGCCATGGAAGCGAAGGCCGGTTCCTCCATCACAACTTCGTGGTTGCACTGCTCAACGATTTGTTCGGCATCCAGTCTCGCGGCGGCTGCTCATGCGCTGGGCCCTACGGCCATCGGCTGCTCGGGATCGACATCGACCGCTCGCATGAATTTCAACGCGAGATCAATCGTGGCTGCGAGGGGATCAAGCCCGGCTGGGTGCGTGTGAACTTCAACTACTTCATCGACGAAGAGACGTTCCGTTACATCGTCGACGCCGTCCACATCGTCGCTGAACACGGTGCGGCGCTGATGCCGGAGTATCGCTTCGAACCCGACACCGGCTTGTGGCACCACCGCGAGGCCCGGACCGATCCGGCGATGTCGCTGTTCGGTGTCTCATACGCCGACGGCCAGATGCGTTACGAAAACCGGCGGACGCGTGGGCCGAGCGACCTCTCCGCTCATCTGCGCGAGGCGCGTGCCCACTGCGTCGCGGCAGCGAGCAGGCCGACGGGGGACTGGGTCGCACCGTCAACGACCGATGACTTCGAGCACCTGCGCTGGTTTCCCTATCCCAGCGAGGTGGTGTCCGGCCACCTGGCAGGGGTGCGCCGACCTTGAACCCCGGAGCCGGTGGTGTTCGTCGGCGGGACGACCGCAGAAGACGCGTTACGACATCTTCCACTCGGGTCGCGGGGTCCACACCTGGCGTGACGGATCGGTGCGCATCTCGACGACGCGCAGGTCACCGGTGAACTCAAAGATGCCCTGGTAGTGGTCGTACGCAACCGGGGTGCCCCAGCTCTTGCCGACGGCGAAGCCTTCCTGCACCATCGAGTACCCCATCGGCGTGATCCGCATCCGTTCGTTCACGCCGGCCTCGATCCCGTCGACGGTCATCGTCGCCCGGCCCCAACCCTGCTCGATCGGCTCGTAGCCGACGGCCAGTTCGATCTCGCGTCCCGTCGGAAGCGGGCCAGCGCTGACCACCTCGGTCATCTCCAACTTGAGGACGTTGTGGACGTAATGCGCTCGGCCGTCCTGCACGAACAATACCCAGCCCGCCAGTTCACCACCCTGCGACACGAGGACCCCTTCGTCGCCTGACTGCACGGTGAGGCGGGCGGTGATCGTGTGCGGCGTGTTGAGGATGACGGGGAGTGATGGGTTCGGGATGGGACTGGTGTTGCAGTAGTAGCGGTACACCTCGCGGTCTTCGCTCGCCGCCGGGCGAGTGGGATCGATGAACCGTTCGCGGCCGCGATCGTCGAGCGGCAGCACGTTGTGCTCGCGGGCCTCCTCCCACCACAGTTCGATCAACTCGGCGAGCTTCTCGGGTTGTTCGGCCGCGAGGTCATGGGCCTGGCTGTAGTCCTCGTCCTGGTGATACAGCTCCCACGGGTCGTCGGCCCAGTCCGTGCCGGGCTTGTGCCATGTCACCGCAGTCCAACCCTCGTGCCAGATCGCGCGGCTCCCGAGCATCTCGTAGTACTGCGTGGCCTTCACGTTCGGCGTGTCGCCGTCAGCGATGGTGGCGGCGAAGCTGTGCCCCTCGAGCGGCTGCTGGTCGACACCGTTGACCCGCGTCGGTACGGGAAGCCCGGCCAGGTCGAGCAGCGTCGGGAAGAGGTCCGTGATGTGGTGGTATTGGCTGCGAATCGACCCACGATCCTCTGGAGCGATCTTCGCGGGCCAGTGGATGATCATCGGGTCGGTGTTTCCGCCGCGATGCGTGTCGCGCTTCCACCGCTGGAACGGCGCATTGCCGGCTTGGCTCCACCCGATCGGATAGTGCGGGTCGGTGTGACGGCTGCCCATGTGGTCGATGTCGTCGAGCATCTCGTCGACGTCCATGAACATCAGGTTCCGGAAGCGCTCGGTGTTCGTCGTGCCGTGCTGGCCGCCCTCAGACGACGCTCCGTTGTCGCTGAGAAAGATCACCGCGGTGTCCTCGAACAGGTCGAGCTCGCGCAGCGCATCCATCAACCGACCGATCTGCGCGTCGGTGTGATCGACGAAACCGCAGAACGTCTCCTGCAGGCGCGCATAGAGCCGTTGCGCGTCGGGGTCGAGGGAGTCCCATGCCGAGACCGCGCGGTTGCGCGGCGGGAGGTCGGTGCCTTCAGGGATGATGCCCATCTCGAGTTGGCGTTCGTACGTGGCCTGCCGGTGAACGTCCCAGCCGTCGTCGAATCGTCCGGCGTAGTGGTCGATGTACTCGGGCGGCGCGTGGAACGGACAGTGCGGCGCGCCGAAGGGGAGATAGAGGAAGAACGGACGCCCCGACGCCACCTGTTGCTGGTCGCGCAGCATCCTGATCGAGGCGTCGACGATGTCCTCGCTGACGTGGTAGTCGTTCGTCGATCCGTCAGGGTTCTTGCGACCCTCCGTCGGTGTCTCGATCCGATGGTTGTCGACGGTCATGATCGGATGCCACTGGTCGACCTCGCCAGGCAGGAAGCCGTAGAACCGCTCGAAGCCGAGCCCAAGCGGCCAGCGATCGAACGGGCCGGCCGCGGTCTGTTCGCTCGTCGGGGTGAGGTGCCACTTGCCAGCGCAATACGTGGCGTATCCCGTCTGGCGCAGCACCTCGGCGATCGACGCTGCCGACTTCGGCAGGAACGAGTTGGCGCCCGGGAAGCCGCTGGCCATCTCGGCGATGGTGGCGAAGCCGACCGAGTGGTGGTTGCGCCCGGTGAGCAGTGCAGCGCGGCTCGGTGAGCACAACGCGGTGGTGTGGAAGTTGTTATACCGCAGCCCGTTTGCCGCGAGCTCGGAGAGATGCGGCGCCTCGATCGGGCCACCGAACGAGGACAGCTGGCCGAAGCCGAGGTCGTCGACCATGATGACCACGATGTTCGGTGCTCCCGCTGGTGGTCGCACCGGCGGTGGCCAGTCTGGCGTCGATTCGGCGTAGGTGTCAGCGACCACGCCGGCGAACGGAACGGGGTCGGGTGGCAGCTGATCCATCGGTGGATCTTGAGGATGACTCATCGCTCCAGCGTGACAGCTACTACGGTCAGAAGCCATGGTCCGAGGGGCCAACGCTGGGGGGACAAATGAGCGACAAGACTGCAATCGCGGCGCCACCGTCGTGGATGTCCGTACTCGAAGTTCGAGCATTCAACGAACGCGCCGTGATGGCCGCAGCGCTGCCGCTGCTTCGTCGACTCCCCAAGGGCGACGGTCACCACGTGATCGTCCTACCGGGATTCACCGCCGGTGACGGCTCGACGCGGCCGCTGCGCCATCTCTTGCGCGACCTCGGCTATCACTCTCACGGATGGCGCCTCGGCCAGAACCTTGGTCCGACGCATGAGATCCTTGGTGGTCTCGGCGACCTGCTCGAGCGCGTGCATCGCCAAGCTGGCGCTCCGATCACGCTGATTGGCTGGAGCCTCGGTGGTCTCTACGCACGCGAGTTGGCCCGCGCAGCGCCCCACGCGGTGCGCCAAGTGATCACCATGGGCTCACCGATCCAGATGATCGAAGACGACTCGTCTGGTGCCGAGCAGATCTGGAAGCGCCTCCGCCACTTGCACTCACCGACCTTCACTCGCGACGTCCGCGCCGCGTTCCGGCCGCATCTCGACGTGCCGGCAACGTCGATCTACTCCCGCACCGACGGCGTGGTGAACTGGCAGGCCTCGCTCATCCGCAAGACGGCAACCACCGAGAACATTCGAGTCATGGGGAGCCACATCGGGCTCGGGTTCAACACGTCGGTGATCTACGCAGTCGCTGACCGCCTCGCCCAGCCCGCCGGCTCGTGGCGCTCGTTCAAGGCGCCGCTGCTGTTACGTGGCGCGTTCCTGCCGGCGGACAATCTCGACCCGACTCGTTTACCTGGAAGTGCCGCCTGATGGCCCGCATCGAGCCGCTCCCGCGTGGCGAACTGAGCGAGCACGAGCCGGGGTTTACCATGATCGAGCAGATGATGGGTTTCGTCCCCAACTCGATGTTCACGATGGCCCGCGTGCCCGGACTCCTCCCAGCGTTCCAAGGGCTCGGTGCCGCGGTCCTTGGCAACGGGCTCATCTCGTTGCAGCTGGGCCAGATGGTCGCCCACGTCGCCAGCACCGCCGCAGGATGCCAGTACTGCCAGGCCCACACCGGGCACACGGCTGAGCGCAACGGTGTCGATGCTGAGAAGCTCGCGGTGATCTGGGAGTACGAGACCAGTGACCTGTTCACCGAGGCCGAGCGAGCTGCGTTGCGGATTGCTCAGGGCAGCGGCAGCGTCCCGAATGCGGTAACCGACGAGATGTTCGATGCAGCACGAGAGCACTTCACCGACGATCAGCTCGCGGCCATCGTCGCCGTCGCCTCGTTCTTCGGCTACCTCAACCGCTGGAACGACACCGTCGCGACCGCGCTCGAAGAGAGCCCAACGCACTTCGGCAACTCCGTCCTCGCCGACCGCGGCTGGACCCCCGGCAACCACGCCTGACGCTGGTGCGCCTCACGGCGCTGCCGACTGCGTCGGCTCCAACGACTCCGTCGTTGCCAGCGGTGCTCGGGCTTCGCCCGACTCGCTGCGCTCGACGCGCTCGTGATTGCTGGCCGGCTTTCGATCCGCGAGGCTTGACGTCGTGACCATCACCGTCTTCACCGCTCGCACCATCGTCACGATGGACTCAGCACAGCCGACCGCCGAGGCGGTGGCGGTCGAAGACGGACGCATCGTCGCCGTCGGAAATCGGGCAGACGTGAACGCGACGCTCGGGGGTCGGCCGCACACACTGGACGACACGTTCGCCGATCGAGTGGTGCTGCCGGGCCTGATCGATCAGCACGTCCACCCGATCCTCGGTGCGACCACGTTGGCGACCGAGGTCATCGCAACTGAAGACTGGGTGCTTCCCGACCGCACGTATCCAGCAGCGCTCTCCCACGACGACTACGTGTCCGCCATGCGTCTCGCGGATGAGCGCACGCGTGCTGCTGATGAAGGTGGTGGCGCAGAAGACGGCGACTGGCTGTTCTCCTGGGGGTACCACCAGCTCTGGCACGGGGAGATGAGTCGACAGATCCTCGACTCGGTCAGCACGACTCGTCCGATCGGCGTGTGGCAGCGCTCGTGCCACGAGTTCTACCTCAACACCGCTGGCCTCAAAGCGCTCGGCATCCTGGAGGACGGCTGGGGCGACGGGATCGACCCCGAGATCCTCGCAACCGCCGACGTCGAGTCGGGTCACTTCTGGGAGCGCGGGTTCTTCAACCTGCTGTTCCGTGAACTCACGCCGACGCTGTTCAGCCCCGAACGGCTGACCCGCGGCCTGCACCAGATGGTGCGTTACCTGCACCAGAACGGGGTGACCGCCTTCAACGAGCCCGGAGCGATCCTGGTGCCGGGCGCGTGGGAGCTGTACGAACACGTCCTCGGCGCCGACGACGTGCCGTTCTTCAGCTATTTCCTCACCGATGGACGGGGCCCGGCGGAGCAGGGGATGGCCCACGACAAGACGTTGGCTCGCGCCGAACGGGAGTACGCGATGGCCCCCGAAGGGCCGGAGCACAGCGGCCGGCTCGGGTTCTTCCCGAAGCAGGTCAAACTGTTTGCCGACGGCGCAATCATCAGCCAGTTGATGCAGATGCGCGACCCGTACCTCGATCGTGACGGCAACCCGAACCCGGACCATCACGGTGAGTGGATCATGCCGCCGGACATGTTCGAAGAACGTTCCAAGTTGTATTGGGATGCCGGCTTCCAGCTGCACGTCCACGTCAACGGTGACCTCGGCCTCGACATGGTGCTTGACATGGTCGAACGACGGCTCGCGGAGACGCCTCGTGACGACCACCGCACCGTGATC
>CAXMZV010000188.1:0-7508 GCA_964199985.1 Candidatus Ilumatobacter isfjordensis
GCTGTCTTAGAACTTGGTGTTCGAGTGGCCATGATCGGCTGCTCGAGCCGTGGCGGCAGCGCCAGCTCGCCGTCGTCATCGCGACCCGCGACAGTTGGACCGGTGGCAGCGATCACCCCGGCTGGCAGCGTCGACCGATCACCTTGCACAGAAGTCCAACGAATCAATCCGATCGAGGTCTCCGTCACATCGGGCCCCGGGTCATTGATCTCGGCGACGTCGGCCAGAACCTCAGTCGGCGCCGGCGAGGTCGACGTCGCGTCGCGGTCGATATCGGCGGCCCCGAACTGGCCTCCGATGGACCACACGACCGCGCGCGCAACCAACATCAGCGCCACAGTGGCGACCACCAAGTTCGCTGTCAGGTTCGAACGGCTCGGATGCCTTGATGGGCGACCACCATCAGAACCTCTGACCGCCGGGTGGCGGCGAGCTTGATAGGCGACCTGCTCCGGGTCTGACATTGCTCCGCCGCGCGCCCAGGGATTGACCACCTCGTCGGCGCTCGCGTCGCTCTCGCCCTCGTCGGAAATCACACCGACCTCGCCGAACTATTGAACATATGCGACACCAGACCATGCTGCCACAGGGCCGATCACCGCCACCTCCGGCCCAACTGTACGACCTCAAGCCAACATAAGGTCAAAGACCTCCCGGCACCTCGCACAGCCCATACCTCCGTGGGTGTTGCGCCGCATCGGCCGCTCATGAACGGCACGTTCGAGCGCTGGCACCAGTCCCATCACGCGCGGCGATTCTCGCGACGAGAACGTCCCCGGGACACCCGTTCGGTGGCGCACGTTTCCGAGTGCTCTTGACTCGCGGAAATGCCGGCTATTCGCTAGCTGCGTTGGCTTGGGCCTCGTTGTTATGGGCTGTGGTGCGGTGCCTACTCCGGTCGGACCATTGGGTTCGACATTCGATTCAAGACCAGCGACGAGCGGAAGGTGTTCGGCGAATCGCTACGCCGAGGAGCAGAGGGTCGGATCACGATTGGTGATCACTGGCGGAGCTTCTTCTCTGCGACGAACGCCTCGCGTGTCGCTGACTACGAGTCGAGTTGGCAGTTCGTCCACTTCCACAATCACCACCGAGGGAGCACACGGCGCACTCGTCTGAGCAACACCAACGTCAACGCTCAGGGACAACGTCCCCGGTCACCACAACGAGGCAGCACGATCTGACCTCGCCAGTGAGCCGTTGCCGAGCACCGACGCTGCCCGAGGATCCAACAACGCAACGGCGCCGCTTCAACAACAGTCATCGAATCCACGTTGGATATCTCTTGACATAACAAGTTCTTTATATTCTAATGTGTGCATGGCAACCTCTCTGGATGGGCTGATCGAACAGCTGAGGGCAGTCGCTGAACCGACCCGGCTTCGAATCGTTGTCGCCCTCGAGTCGTGCGAGCTCGCGGTGTCGGAAATCTGCACGGTCCTTGGCCAATCCCAACCACGTGTGAGCAGGCACCTGCGCCTGCTCACGGACGCTGGCCTACTGCAGCGCCACGCCGAGGGCACCAGCGCCTACTTCGGGCTCCGGTCTGACGCCGACGGCAAAGACCTCCTCGCTGCGATCGCCCCAATGATCGACTTAGCAACACCCGTGCTCCAGCGAGACCAGGGCCGCCTTGAAGCGGTGCGGTCTGGCCGAGCCGACCGCGCTGCTGAGTATTTCGCTCAGGTCGCCGAAGAGTGGGATGAGCTTCGCGAGATGCACGCTCCGACCACTGAGGTTGAGGAAGCGATGCTCGCCGCCGTCTCGACACCGTTCGTTGAAAGCGTGCTCGACGTTGGAACCGGGACTGGCCGCATTCTTGAGCTCTTCGCAGACCGCACGAGGCGAGGCCTGGGCGTTGACCTCAGCCGCCAGATGCTCGGCGTTGCTCGTGCCCGGCTCGATGACGACCGGCTCAGTCATTGCGCAGTTCGTCACGGCGACATCTACGACCTCGATGTCGACGGCGGCTCGCACAGCGTCGTTGTGTTGCACCATGTCCTGCACTTCCTGTCCGACCCGGCAAGCGCCCTCGCAGTGGCTGGGCAGGTGCTCTCCCCTGGTGGGACCTTGCTCATCGTCGATTTCGCATCCCACGACCTCGAATGGTTGCGAACCAATCATGCCCACTCGCACCTCGGCTTTGATGACCACGAGGTCGCCGACTGGTGCGCCATGTACGAACTCGACTCGCCCACCGTTCAGCATTTCCCTCCCCCGCCTGAATCCGGTACCGAAGCTCTGACTGTGACGCTTTGGACGGTCACGAAACCTCTCGCCCTTGACCAACCATCGAAGGAACTCGAGGACGCCCGATGACCGACAACCTGATCGAAGCAGCCGCCGAGCGCCTTGAACGTCGCGTCCCGGCGGCCACATCTGTGCGTCCCGAGGTTCGGGTCTCGTTCGAGTTCTTTCCACCCGCAACGGAGGCTGGTACCGCCGCGCTCGAAGCGAGCGCCCAGCAATTGGCGGCCTTCTCGCCATCGTTCGTCAGCGTCACGTACGGCGCAGGTGGAAGTAGCCAGGAGAAGACCTTCGCTGCACTTGACCTGCTCGCGAACAGCGCGTCGCTTGACGTCGCTGGCCACCTCACCTGTGTGGCTGCCAACAAGAAGACCGTCGACGCTGTTGTCGATGGCTATCGGGCCAGAGGCATCGACCGCATCGTTGCGCTCAGGGGCGATGCTCCTCCCGAAGCCGAGGGTTGTGCCGAAGACGGCCGCCATCCCGATGGATACAGCGATGCGGCGGAACTCGTTGCCGCCATTCGCAACCGTGCAGATGCGGACGACATCGACATCTCCGTCGGTGCGTACCCAGAGGTCCACCCAAAGGCCATTTCAGCCAGGGCTGACTTGGACAGCCTCAAGCGCAAGATTGACGCCGGGGCCGACCGCGCCATCACCCAGTTCTTCTTCGATAGCGATGTCTTTCTCCGATTTCTTGAGGACGCACGAGCCGCGGGCATCACCGCCCCGATCGTCCCTGGAATTATGCCGGTCACGAACTTTGCGGGGATCTGCCGCTTCTCCGAACGCTGCGGGACCACGGTCCCCGAGTGGATGCACGATCTGTTCACCGACCTCAACGATGCACCCGAAGTTCGAGAGCTGGTTGCAGCGACCGTCGCTGCCGAGCAATGCAAGCGGCTCATGGAACACGGCGTCCGTGACTTCCACTTCTACACGATGAACAAGCCGAACCTCACCGCCGCCACGTGCCGCATTCTCGGCGTTGCACCAGCACGTTCGGCCATCTCCCAGGAACGAGCATCATGACGGATCCATTGCCTCACATCGAACGCGTTCGCGCTGACAGCGACCGCACTGCCAGGATCGCTCTACTGCGCGAGCAGCTCCAGGAGCGCGTTCTCGTTTTCGACGGGGCCATGGGCACCAGTATCCAGAACCTCGCTCTCACCGAGCAGGACTTTCGCTCCGACATCCTCACTGATCACCCGGTCGATCTCTTCGGCAACAACGACATGTTGTCGTTGACGCGACCCGACGTCGTTGCCGACATCCATCGGTCGTTCGCCGCTGCTGGTGCGCACCTGCTGTCGACCAACACGTTCAACTCCACGACGATCAGCCAGGCCGACTACGACACCCAGCACCTCGCGCGTGATCTCAACGTCGCGGGTGCTCGCATTGCCAGGGAGATCGCCGACGAGACCTCCACTGCTGACGACCCGCGCTGGGTCGTTGGGGTGCTCGGGCCAACGAGCAAAACGTGCAGTCTTTCCCCCGACGTCAACGATCCCGCCCGTCGCGATGTCACCTTCGACCAGCTACGAGTTGCATACACCGATGCCCTCGATGGGCTGCTTGAGGGAGGCGCCGATCTGATCATGATCGAGACGATCTTCGACACGCTGAACGCGAAGGCCGCCATCTACGCGGTGATGCAATACCGTGATGACCACGACATCGACATTCCGTTGATGATCTCTGGAACCATCACCGACCTTTCCGGCCGAACCCTGTCAGGCCAAACGTCGGAAGCTTTTTGGAACTCGGTCAGCCACGCCAAGCCTCTGTCGGTCGGCCTCAATTGCGCGCTCGGCGCCAAGGACCTCAAGGCACACATTGCGGAATTGTCCCGGGTGGCCGACACCCACATCAGCTGCCACCCAAACGCTGGCCTTCCGAACGAACTCGGCGAATACGACGAGACGCCGAGCCAGATGGCACCGGTCGTCGGCGAGATGCTCACCGCCGGCAACATCAACATCATCGGCGGTTGCTGTGGCACGACCCCCGAACACATCGCCGCAATCGCTGAGCGCGCAGCCACCGCTCCTCCACGCGCCATCCCCGTCATTCGGGCCGCTACTCGGCTGTCGGGCCTTGAGCCGATGACGATCGACGCGAACTCCCTGCTCGTCAACGTCGGCGAACGAACCAACGTCACCGGTTCAGCCAAGTTCGCCACGTTGATCAAGGACGGAGACTTCGACGCTGCTGTCGCGATTGCTCGGGATCAGGTCGAGAACGGCGCTCAGATCATCGACATCAACATGGACGAGGGCATGCTCGAGTCCGAAGAGGCAATGGTCCAGTACCTGAACCTCATCGCCACCGAGCCTGACATCACCAAAGTTCCGATCATGATCGACTCGTCGAAGTGGAGCATCATCGAGGCGGGCCTGAAGTGTGTGCAGGGAAAGTCGATCGTCAACTCGATCTCGATGAAAGAGGGCGAAGAGCAGTTTCTCGAACAGGCTCGAGAAGCACAGCGCTATGGTGCCGCTGTTGTGGTCATGGCCTTCGACGAAAACGGCCAAGCCGAGACCTTCGAACAGAAGGTCAATGTCTGTCAGCGGGCCTTTGACCTCCTCACCGCCGAGGTCGGGTTCACTCCTGAAGACATCATCTTCGACCCCAACATCTTCGCCGTGGCAACCGGCATCGAAGAACATGCTCGGTACGGCATCGACTTCATCGATGCCGCCCGCGAGATCAAGAGGCGGATGCCGCTCGTCAACGTCTCCGGCGGGCTCAGCAACCTCTCCTTTTCGTTCCGTGGTAACAACGCCCTGCGCGAAGCAATCCACACGGTCTTCCTGTTCCACGCCGTGCAAGCGGGTCTCACCATGGCGATCGTCAATGCGGGGCGCCTCCCCGTGTACGAAGACGTCCCCGATGATCTGCGAGAACGAATCGAAGATGTGCTCTTCAACCGTCGTGACGATGCAACCGAGCGACTGATCGAAGTAGCAAGCGACGCACAGTCGTCAGCCAAAGCAGCTGCCACCGACTTGAGCTGGCGAGAAGGCACCGTCGAGGAGCGCCTCATGCACGCACTTGTCCATGGCCTCGACGAGTACGTCGTCGACGATGCAGAAGAAGCTCGACAAGGTGCCGAGCGCACCCTTCACGTCATCGAAGGTCCGCTCATGGCTGGCATGAACGAGGTCGGCGACCTCTTCGGTGCCGGCAAAATGTTCCTGCCGCAAGTCGTCAAGAGTGCTCGCGTCATGAAGAAGGCCGTGGCCCACCTCGAACCGTTCATGGAAGCCGAAGGCGGCGAAGCCCGAGCCGCCGGCAAGGTGCTCATGGCAACCGCCAAGGGCGACGTCCACGACATTGGCAAGAACATCGTCGGAGTCGTGCTCGGCTGCAACAACTATGAGGTCATCGACCTCGGCGTCATGGTCCCACCCGAGAAGATCCTCCAAACAGCCATCGACGAAAACGTCGACGTCATTGGTGTCTCCGGACTCATCACTCCGAGTCTCGACGAGATGGTCCGAGTCGCAACCCAAATGCAGTCCGAGGGATTCGACATTCCGCTTCTGATCGGCGGAGCGACAACCAGCCGGGTCCACACGTCGGTCAAGATCGAACCGCACTACTCAGGAAGCACGATCTACGTACCCGATGCGTCTCGCGCTGTGGGCGTTGTGAGCGAACTTCTCGGTGAAAACGCTGAGCAGTACAAAGCAAACATCCGAGCTGAATACGACGCTGTCCGAGTCGCCCGTGAGGGCGGCAAGAAGACCCCGGTGCTCGACATCGATGCCGCACGAACAAACCGCACACCCATCGACTGGAGTGAGTTCTCGCCTATCGAGCCAACGTTCACTGGCGTCCGAACCTTCGAGAACATCAGCCTCAAGACTCTGCGCTCCTACATCGACTGGACCCCCTTCTTCGGTTCGTGGGATCTCGTTGGCGGCTACCCCAGGATTCTCAAAGACGACGTTGTCGGCGAGGCCGCACGCGAGCTGTTCGCCGACGCACAACTCATGCTCGATCAGATGATCGAACACGAGTGGATCGACGCCAAAGCAGTCATCGGGTTCTGGCCAGCCAGTGCGATCGGCGACGACATATCCGTTTTCGCCGACGGCACACGCACCGCGCCGCTGGCCACGCTGCACACGTTGCGTCAACAAGTCGTCCATGCAGACAAGCGACCCAACTGGGCACTCGCAGACTTCATCGCCCCGACCGAGTCTGGCCTCAAGGACTACATCGGAGCGTTCGCCGTCACGACCGGCACGAAGGTCGAGTCGCTCGCCGCTGCCTTCGAAGCCGACAACGATGACTACAGGGCAATCATGGTCAAAGCCCTGGCGGACCGATTCGCCGAAGCATGTGCCGAGCACATGCACCACGTTGTACGCACCGACCTGTGGGGGTACTCAGACGAACAGTTCTCCAACGCCGAGTTGATCAAAGAACGCTACGACGGCATCCGTCCTGCGCCTGGATACCCGGCATGCCCCGACCACACCGAGAAGCGCACAATCTTCGAAATGCTGGAGGCCACCGAGCGCCTCGGCATCGAGCTGACGGAGTCCTTCGCCATGGCGCCCGCGGCTTCGGTCAGCGGCCTCTACTTCGCCAACCCCGAAAGCCGGTACTTCGGCGTCCGTGTCGTTGGCGAAGACCAACTCCACGACTACGCAGCACGCAAAGGCATGCCAGTAGAAGAAGCCGCCCGGTGGCTCGCCCCCGTTCTCAAATCCCGGTAGCTCGGCTTCGGCAAGACGGGCCGAGAACGGCGTTGTTGCGTTACGGGATCCGCTCGTTACCCAGGCAGGTGTCCAGCGGTCGCTGTTGCGTTCATGATCAGCTCTGCGCCCGCCGAAGGTGCGACGAACACGTGATTCGCGTTCCGTCCCGCGCATCTGCAGCAGGTCAAAGATGCTCCCCGTTCTCAGCCGAAAGAAGGTCCGTTTGCGGACGACACCCTGGAGGCGAATCTTCGCCCTCTGAGCAGGGTTCGACGGTGTGGAGGGGGACTCGAACGAAGGAGCCCCAAAGGTGTCCACAGCGGCACGGAGCGGAACAGCCCGGAGCTCAACGAACGATCTGATCGGGCTGGTTGAGCGTTGTTCGGCGGTCGCGGTTCCGATTCCCGACCCATCAAAGGCGAGTGCGATTGCGTGTTCGCCCCACCGGGCGCTGGCGAACCCCAGCTGGTCATCTGCGCTCGGAGTCCGAGGCTTGCCGAACGTCAATGGTCAGGGATCGCCTCGTTCAGGTCGAGTCATA
>CAXMZV010000189.1:0-7435 GCA_964199985.1 Candidatus Ilumatobacter isfjordensis
CAACGGCAGCGACACTGTCGCCAGGAGTGACCTGTGGGACGAGACTGACGACGGCGATGTCTCACCGATCTGCACTGCGTGCGGCGTGAGCGCACTGCCACCTGAGGCGCCCGGCGAGCCATCGATGTGCGAGAACCCCAACTGCTCAGAATTTGGCGAGCTGATGGGCCGATGACCACGGACCACGTCGCTGCAGCGTTGAGTAACGATGACGGCCGGGTCGAGGGTGTCACGTACATCGTTGACCCCGCCGATCCGCGTCTCGACGACTATCGCGAGCTGAACAGCATCGCGGTGCGTGCCGAGATGGAACGCGATGAATATTTCATGGGCGAGGGATATGTCCCGATCGACCGGATGCTCGACTCGGGGCATCGCATGCGTTCGGTTCTACTCCACCCGAAACGTCTCAAGCGGTTCGTTCCCACGATGTCTCGGCCCGAGATGGCCGGAGTGCCGGTCTATGTCGCCGAGCAAGCAGTCCTTGCCGAGGTCGTTGGCTTCAACATGGACCGGTGTTGCCTCGCGTCGGCCTTCCGCGCTCCCATGCCGACCGTTGCTGAGTTGGCGAGCACCTGCCGGCGTCTGGTCGTGCTCGAAGCGCTCAACGACGATCAGAATGTGGGCGCAATCGCCCGGGCCTCGCGTGCGTTTGGCATCGACGGCATGGTCATCAGCCCAACCTGCAACGATCCGTATCAGCGGCGCACGGTCAGAGTGAGCATGGGTGAGATCCTGCACGTCCCGGTGGCCCGGGCTGGCGTCGAGGATTGGCCGAGCGCCCTGCACACACTTCGCGACGCCGGCTTTGAGACCTGGGCCCTCACTCCCGATATCGACGCGGTCGACCTCTGGGACATGGACGTTCCCGATCGGGTCGCGGCCGTTCTTGGCGCGGAAGGGCATGGCCTGGAGGTCGAGACTATGGACGCGTCGACTCATCGCGTTCGGATCTCGATCTCGACCAACGTCGACTCGCTCAACGTCGGCCACGCCGCGGTGGTCACGTTCGCAGTGATCGGTCGCCCGGCGCGGGCTCGATGAAGTGCGGTTCGTCGGGTTTCGGTGACGGCGGAGGTGCCAGCCTGAACTTGGAATGACTTCCACGGGCGTTGGCGGTTGACGGCTTCACCGATCGTTTCAATCGCACGTGATCGACAAGACCGTCCTGGTGTGTCACTGACGCAGTTGGTCAGGCCTGCGCGATCGACTTCGCCCAGCGGTAGTCAGCCTTACCGCTCGGCGAGCGGACGACTTCGTCCACGCGCACGATCGCCTTCGGCAGCTTGTACCGAGCGATGTGTCGTGCGGCCTCGGCGAGCAGATCGGTGTCTGTGACGTCGTGACCCGAACGAACTCGCACGACGGCCACGACTTCGCTGCCCCAGCGTTCGCTCGGCCGTCCGGCAACCACACAGTCGTACACGCCGGGGTGGGCCTTGACGGCAGCCTCGACTTCTTCGGCGAAGATCTTCTCGCCGCCGGAGTTGATTGTGACGGAGTCGCGGCCGTGCAGCTCGACCATGAGGTCGTCTGGCTGGTCGTCGACAAATCGAGCCCGGTCGCCAGGCACGGCGTAGCGCTCACCGTCGATCGTCGGGTAGGTGCGAGCGGTCTTGTCGGCGTCGCCGAGGTAGCCGAGGGCGAGGCGGCCAGTCTTGGCAAGCCACCCCGTTGTGGTGTCCGTGGGTGGCAGCACGGCATCGAGGTCGGGGGACAGGATGACATTGCCGCTGGTGAGCTCAAACGTGCCGGTCGAGGCTTCCGCTCCAGCCGACACATGCGACACCTGGCCGCCCGCTTCGGACGATCCGAGACCGTCGACGATCATCACGGTCGGTAGGTGCTGAAGGAACTCGGTCTTCAGGTTTGCGGACAGGGCTGCTCCGCCCGACAGCAGCACGGTCAACGATTCGAGGTCGTACGGCCCGCGTCCGGTTGGCTGCTCGAGTTCGTCGAGCAACGGACGAGCGAATGCGTCGCCGACGATCAACAAGAAGTTCAGGCGCTCGCTTTCGACCAGTGTCCAGATGTCGACCGGATCGAGTTGTTCGGGAACGGACTGCACGAAGATCGTCCCGCCACCCAGCCACGTTCGAAAGCTCATCCAATGCCCAGCACCGTGCATGAACGGTGGTGCCAGCAGTGCTTGGAGACCAGTGTTCGCCTCGGCGACGAACTCTTCGACGGTCGTCGCCGTGCGCGAACCGCCGAAGCACTCGACCATGGCGTCGCCGTTTCGCCACATGACGCCCTTGGGCATGCCGGTCGTGCCCCCGGTGTACAGCATGTAGAGGTCGTCGGCGCTCCACTCGACATCAGGACGATCCGGTGATGCGGCGGCCAACGCATCCTCGTACCAGACGGCGCCGGGCAGCAGATCCTGCCCGGAATCGTCGCGGACCTGCAGGATCACCTCGAGGTTCGCCAGGTCGGGGAGGACCTCGGCGAGCACGGG
Source organism: Candidatus Ilumatobacter isfjordensis (assembly GCA_964199985.1). Lineage (GTDB taxonomy): Bacteria > Actinomycetota > Acidimicrobiia > Acidimicrobiales > Ilumatobacteraceae > Ilumatobacter_A > Ilumatobacter_A isfjordensis. The sequence continues at coordinate 2,459 of CAXMZV010000189.1, forward strand.
TGCGAAGCGGCTGTGGACCACGATGGCGCGTGCGTTCGCATCAGCGAGCAGGTATCGCAGTTCTTCGGCGACGTAGCGGTAGTTGATGTTGAACGATGTGACGCGAGCTTTGAGCGCACCGAGCATCACTTCGAGGTATTCGTTGCCATTGTGCAAATAGACCCCGATGTGGTCTTGACCGCTCACGTGGCCATCGAGGTCGCTGCGTTCGGTGTGGCACCCGAGGCCTCGATCGAGGAGGGCATTGGCCAGCCGCCGAGTGCGCTCGGTCACTTCACCCCACGTGAAACGACGATCGCGAAAGACGAGGCACGCGTCGTCGGGACGCGTCGCGGCAATTGCTTCGTGGACTTCGGCAAGTCCGAGGGTGATCGGTGCGGCGGGCGGAGTGCTCGGCATGGGCGTCGCGATCAGACGTAGTAGCGGAAGATGACCTCAGCGACACACGAGGGTTTCTCAGCGCCTTCGCACTCGAACACGAACTCCTGTGTCACCTGAGCGCCGCCCGGGATGTCATCGACGGAGACGAGTGTGATGCCGAGCCGTACTTTGGCGCCCACGGGGACAGGAGATGGGAACCGGATCTTGCCGGCGCCATAGTTGACGCCCATCGCCACGCCAGACACGCCGAAGACTTGTGGCGAGAGCGTCGGGCCGAGCGACAGGGTCAGGTACCCGTGAGCGATCGGTCCGCCAAATGGACCCGCCGTCGCTCGCTCCACGTCGATGTGGATCCACTGGTGGTCACCGGTTGCCTCGGCGAACTGTTGGACCTGCTCCTGGGTGATCTCGGTGTACGGGGACCAGCCGAGGTGTTCGCCGACGAGGGTCTTCATTTCGTCGATGCCGTTGATCATGCGCGTCATGGGGGAGAGGTTGGCAGACTGGTTGCGTGACCGACGAAACGACCAGCCCTGATGTGCCGCAGAATTCGGATGGCTACACGTCTGGCTTCGTCACGTTCGTCGGGCGACCCAACGTCGGCAAATCTTCGTTGGTCAATGCCATCTGCGGACGCAAGATCAGCATCGTTTCCGACAAGCCGCAGACCACCAGGCACCGCATCATGGGCGTGCTCACGCGGCCGACCAGCCAGCTGGTGTTCGTCGACACGCCGGGGCTGCACAAACCAGTCACGGCGCTCGGCGAGCGGGTGAACGCAACGGCGCTCGACAGCACGAAAGATGTCGATGCGACGTGTCTGGTGCTTGACGCCACAATGCAGTTCGGCAAGGGCGACAAGTGGGTCGCCGATCACCTCGACATGTCGGCCTCCACCGTCATCGTCAACAAGACCGACATCGCCAAACCCCAGCAGGTGCTCGCCATGCTGCAAGCGGCCAGCCAATTGGGTGCGAAGGAGTACTTCCCGGTCTCGGCCAAGACGGGCGAAGGCATCGGCCCACTTGTCGACCATCTTGCGAGCGCACTTCCGGAGGGTCCGCAGTACTTCCCCGACGACGAGATCTCCGATCTGCCCGAAGAACGTTGGGTCGCCGAACTCGTCCGTGAACAGCTGCTCGCCGTGACGCACGATGAGCTGCCCTATTCGATTGCCACCGAAGTCGTCGAGTGGGAATGGCCACGCATTCGCGTCAACATTCTCGTCGAACGGGACAGTCAGAAGGGGATGGTCATCGGCAAGGGCGGAGCCATCTTGAAGCGTGCGGGCGAGCTCGCGCGCAAGCAGATGCCCGAAGGCGTCTACCTCGAACTGCGGGTGAAGGTCGACAAGGATTGGCAGCGCAAACCCGAACGTGTCGAGCGACTCGGCTACTGACCGGCGCCGCCTATTGCGGAATGGTGGTCGTGACGTTCACCGGATCAACGAGGTCCTCGGGAGTCTCGTTCGACGGTCGGGGTGCGCCCAGGAGCCGGTTGAAGTCGTCGACGGATGCAGCTTCCTGGGACCCACTGTCGGTCGGGATCAACACCACCTGATCATCGATCGTGAAAGACACCTGCCCGACGGCCGGCGTATTTTGGAGCAACGTCACGACGATCTGCGCAAGGGCCTCGCGCTGATTGCGCAGAGCGATCGCATTGAATGCCTCGCCTTCCAGTTCAACTTGGATGATTCCGCTCTCGCTGGTCGGCGTGCCGACGATGAGGCCGGGCTCGACAAATGATTGCAACCGCTCGCCGACGCTGTCGTCGGGAGGTCCGTCTTCGAGCAAAACAACGAGTTCGTTCAGGCCGTACGACGGATCGACTTCGGACGTCGCAGGAGAGAGCAGCCCGCGGCTGATGAAGTAGACGGTCACCATCGCCGCGGGCGGTGGCGGATCGGTGAAGGGCTCCGTGGTGGTGGTGTCCACCGCAGAGTCAGGGACCTGCGGCACCGTCGTGGTCGTCGTGGTTGTCGTGGTCGTGGTCGTGGTCGGGTCGTTCAGCCCGCCGAGCACGTCGCCGTCGATGTCCTCGAACGTGGCCTCGCCGGTCGGCACAGCGCACGACACAGCGACCACGGCCAGCGCCTGGGCGGCGAGCACTGCCAGCAGAGCCCGAGCGGGAGGCATCATGGGTTCACCGCCATCGGGAGCTCGACCACGAAACGAGCGCCACCGAACTTGCCGTCTTCGACCCAGGCGCGGCCGCCCATTGCCGCGCTGTGCTCTGCCACCAGAGCGAGCCCGAGTCCGGTGCCGATGCGGTGGCGGGCAGCGCTGCCGCGTGCGAATCGCTCGAAGATCCGCTCACGCTCTCCTTGTGCAACGCCGGGACCGTCATCGATGACGGCAATACGGATGCGCTTGTCTCGGGCCGGTTCGATCTGAATGTCGACGGCACCGCCGCCGTGGTTCTTGGCGTTCTCGATCAGGTTGCCGACGATCCGTTCGTAGCGCACCTTGTCGATCGAGACCTCGCGGCGCGTGCGCGGGGCAACACTGATCGGCACGTCCGGAGCGCCATAGCGGCCCGCGATCCGCTGTGTGAGGTCGACGATGTCGAGCCGTTCGACGTTCATGTCGGTGGCGCCAGCGTCGAGCCGCGAGAGTTCGAGAAGGTCGATCACCATGCTGTCGAATCGTCGCACCTGGCCGACCACGACGTCGAGCGCCTGGCGAGTTCGCTCGGGAACTTCTTCGCGGCGACCGTCCATCACTTCGACGGCCGCGGTCAGTGCAGTGATCGGTGATCGCAGCTCATGGCTGACGTCGGAGGCGAACCTTGCCTCGCGTTCGATGCGCGTCTGCACGGCGTCGGCCATGTCGTTGAACGAGCCAGCCAAACGGTCGAGGTCGGGGTCGGACTCTTCATCCAGCCGGGTGTCGAGGCCGCCAGATGCGATGTCCTCGGCTGCATCGGCGACTCGACTGAGTGGCCGGAGCAGTCGGCGGCTTGTCGAAAACCCGAACAGTGAGGCCAGCACCAGGCCGCCGAGGCCACCCAGAGCCAGCGCCGTGAGAATCGAACGCAGCGTTCGCTCGGTGTCGCGGAGGGGGAATGCTTCGAGGTACGCCGCGTCGTGGGCACCGATGTACAACCCGATGACGACGTAGTCCTCGCCGTTGATGGTGACGTATTGGCGCCCATTGCCGCCGTTGCGGACCGTGTCGACGAGGTTGGCCGGATAATCGTCGATCCGGACGCGAGTGTCGGAGCCGGCGATCTGTGTTGCGGTGTCGGCCTCGAGCAGACTGGCGAACCCGCCATCGTCGGTGCGGAGATCGTCGTCGAAGAAGCTGCCGATCTGGCCGGGAGCTGCGGTGTATTCCTCGCGGACCTGGCTCGCATTGACGATGGCTTGATCGCGAGCGGAGGAGTCCTCTCGGGCCAAGAGGTTGCTCCGAGCGAATCCGTAGGTCACACCGATGAGGACCGACCCGGCGAACAGCGCGATCAGCGCGAAGAACAGCGTGACGCGGGTGCGAAGGCGGAGAGAGCGTTGCCGAGCCACGAATCGAAGTGTTGCAGGGTTGCCGGACCGAAATGGTACGAACGGCGGGTTTCACGCGCTGCCGGTGAGACACCAGGGGGAGGAAGGTATCTCACCGGGGCAGCGTGAACAGATACAACAATGCGCCTCGCGTGTGACAGACCAATTCGGGATGTGTGCGATTTCTGTAACAAAGGGCGAAATCGTCGAAAACGTGCGCTCACCACGGGGAACACGGCGGCGTGTAGTGTCGGAATGTACATGGAATCGTTGCTGTTCATCGAAGACGACGACGCGATTCGACTGGCGCTGTCGATGGCACTCGAAGACGAGGGTTATTCGGTCCGCCAAGCTGCCAACGGTGTCGACGGCCTTGCAGCGTTCGACGACTCAGCTGCCGATCTGGTGCTCCTTGACCTCCGCCTGCCGGACATGTCGGGCTTTGAGGTGTGTCGTGCGCTGCGTGTGAAGAGCATCGTCCCGATCATCATCATCACGGCCCAAACCGACACCGTCGACATGGTGGCCGGGCTCGAAGCGGGCGCCGACGACTACGTGACCAAGCCGGTGGTGCCGAAGGAACTGGCGGCACGTATCCGGGCGCTGCTCCGGCGAGTGCACTTGCAAGGCGCGTCAACCACATCGGCAGCATCGGTCTTCGGTGACATCGAGTTGCGTCGAGAGCAGGGCATCGTGCTCAAGGGCGGCGAGGAGCTCAGCCTCACCAAGACCGAGTTCCGCTTGTTGTGTGAGTTCGCGGATCATGCTGGCGCGGTGCTGTCGCGCGATCAGCTGCTCGAGCGCGTGTGGGGGTACGAATACCTCGGCGACTCGCGGTTGGTCGATGCCCACGTTCGTCGGCTGCGCGTCAAAGTCGAGGAACATCCCGACGATCCAAAGTTAATCGTCACCGCCCGCGGCGTCGGCTATCGGCTCATCAACAACTGAGTTCTATTTCGCGTACAACGCATCGATCTCGGCGGCAAACGCGGCGAGCACGCCACGACGCTTGAGCTTCGAGGTTGGCGTCAGGAGATCGGTGTCCGGCATCCATTCGTGGCCCAGCACCTTGACCTTCTTCACCGCTTCAGCGTTGT
>CAXMZV010000190.1:0-7434 GCA_964199985.1 Candidatus Ilumatobacter isfjordensis
CCTGGTCGATGGTGGCGTGATGAAGACCAACACCGTGCCGGACACCGTCGTTGTCGAGGTCGACATCCGCACGTTGCCGGGTGAAGACGAGGCCGACGTCGCGGCACATCTCCGCTCCGCCCTCGGGGATCTTGCAGACCACGTGGAGGTCGAGCCGCTCATGAACGATGAGGCGTCGATCAGCCGCATCGACACGCCGCTTTGGGATTCGCTCCAACGCGCCGTCAACATTCCGTTTCCGTCAGCCCGCCTCACTCCGCAATTGGTCGTGGGCTTCACCGACGCTCGGATCTATCGGGAACTCGGAGCCGTCTCGTACGGTGCGGGCCTGTTCAGCCCTGCCCTCGATGCAGGCGAGTTCGGATCACGATTCCACGGCAACAACGAACGCATCGACGTCGAGTCGCTCTCGCTCACCACCCGGCTGTGGGATCACGTGGTGCGCGATCTGCTTGCGAGGTAGCGGCGGGCGGAGTCGCGTGCCTCCGGGTCGGCCATCGCTCCGCCGAGCAGGTCGGCATCGCTCCATGCGCCGACCGTGGTCGCCACATTCTCCAACGCAACGTTGACCTGGCGCTTGGTTGCGCGCACGACCGACGGCGCCTTGGTGGCGATCGATGCAGCGAGTTCGTCGACGGCGCTGTCCAACTCGGTGCGCGGAACTACACGATTGACGAACCCGATCGAGCGTGCTTCCTCGGCGTCGAACGGCCGACAGGTCAGCACCAGCTCACGGGTCAAGGCCGGCCCGATCTCGCGGACGAGGCGCGGAATGCCGCCCCATGCCAGTGGGATCCCGAGATCGACTTCGGGAATCGCGAAGTGAGTGTCGTCGGCCGCGATCCGGAGGTCGCAGACGCCGGCCAGTATGACTCCGCCGCCGATGCACGGACCCTTGATCGCGGCGATGCTCAGGGCCGACATGCGCTCCATCGCCTCGGCCATCAGCCGACCGAGATCGGCCTGTTCCCGAGCAGAGACACCGTCAGGGCCCGAACCAGCGAACTCGCGGAGATCGAAGCCGGATGAGAAGGCACGACCTTCGCCGGTCACGACGACCACGACGGCCTCCGTGGTGTCGAACCATGCCGCGGCCTCGGCGATCTCGGCCAGCGGCACGGTGCCGAGAGGATTGAGCTGGTCGGGCTGCGTCAGCGTCAGCCGTCCGATGCGGTCGGACACCTCGGCGGTCAGCGTCGTGAAGTCTGGCATCATCCACGATCGCACACTCGCGGGTCGCGGGTATCGTCGCAGGAGATGAGCAAGCGACAGGGAGCCGGGCGCAACGTCGATCCAATCTCGAAGAAGCAGGCAGCAGAACTCGACATCGCATCGCGCGTCGATCAGCCAATCCGTGAGCTCGACCGTCTGCATCGGTCGCTGCTCTTCGCCGAACTGTCGATGCTGTCGTACCTCCCCGACGATCAGGCGCAGCCAGTCTTCGAGAGCGTCGGCTTCACCTCGGTCGTGTACCTCGAACATGACGGTGCGCAGGCCTATGAGCTGGGCAGCGAGGCCGACATGATCGTCGTCTGTCGAGGGACCGAGCCGAACGAGTGGAATGACATCAAGGCCGATGCCAACGCGCTGACCGATGTCGCTGAGACGGTCGGGCGTGTGCATCGCGGGTTCAAGCGTGAAGTTGATGACATCTGGCCGGACATCACCAGCGCACTCGAAGATGAAACCCGCGACGTGTGGTTCTGCGGCCACTCACTCGGTGGCGCCATGGCAACGATCTGTGCGGGCCGGTCAGAGTTCTCCGACAGTGTCAAGACTGCGGTCGAGGTCCACACCTTCGGGAGCCCAAGAGTTGGGACCAAGCGCTACATCCAGCACGCATCGGTGCCGCACATTCGCTGGGTCAACAACAACGACATCGTCACGCGCGTCCCACCGCGGTGGCTCCGCTACCGCCACACCGGCATCCGCATGTATCTCGATCGCAACGGCGATCACCGGCGACTCACACCAGCGCTGCGCGGTCGCGATCGATGGGGCGGCTTCATCGGCGGGTTGAAGCAACGAAGGTTCGACCACTTCAGCGATCATGCGATCGTCGGCTACGTCGAGCACGTCAGGCGTGCTGCCGAGAGCCAGACGGACCTCAAGGCCAACCCGCCCCGGATCCTGCGGAGCTTCCTCGACCGCAGCGGCTGAATTCTCAGCTCGCCTGGTAGCGACCGGGCTCAACCTCGACGGCTTCGCCGCGGTGCAGCATCCGCTCGATGTGCATGGTGGCGCTGCGAACCTCGACCGAGTCGGCGAATGCATGCTCGACGTGCGGCCGGTAGATGAACCGGTGCGCTCGCATGTCATCGATGGACCGCGGCTCAGCGAGGAAGTCGAGCATCGCCTGATGGCGTCGTCCGATCACCGCAGTGAACGCGTCGATCATCTCAACGAACGTGTCGCGACCTTCGATGATGCCCTTGTGGTGGAAGGTGACGTAGTAGTCGGCTTCCTCGTTGCGCACCTTCGCCAGACTCGCCTCGAAGTCTTCGAGGTCACTCCACACGTCGCCGTAGTACGGGCCGAATCCGGTGAGGTCGATGTCGGACAGGAAGAACACCCCGTCCATCCGGAAACCGCTGTGACCGCGAGTGTGTCCGGGCAGGTGCACCGCATCCACGGTGACGCCACCACCGAGATCGAAGACGTGACCATCGGTGAACCCCTGGGCGTCGGGCCGTGGCATGTAGTGGAATTCGTCGAGGATTGTCCGCTCGAACGCGTCACGGGGCTCGCCAGTGAGGCCGTACACCTGCATCAGCCCGTCAATGCTCTGTGCACCGATGAGGTCGGCTTCGTGAATGTGCAGCTTGGCGTCGGCGAACAGTCCGTTGCCGGCCATGTGGTCTTCGTGGCTGTGGGAGTTGATGACGGCGTCGACCTCGACGGGCGCCCCACCCTGTTCGACCACGGTGACCGAGGGGTCGATCACCACGGACTCGCCAGCGCCGCGCACGAGCAGAGTGTTGCCCGACGGATATGCGCCGTTGGCGTCTCCAACCAGGACACTCACCGTGTCGGTCAGTCGTCGTTCGCCTTCGCCCCAGTCGATGATCACGGCGGCGACGCTAGTCAGCCGAATGCTGCGTCTCGAATCGAACCGCGGAGTGCGCCGGAAATGTAGGTCGAAGTGCCAGGCCCGAGGAGTTCGTCGGAGGCGGTGACCAAGGCGCCGTACGCCGCCCAGGCGAACAGGCTGCCGACCGACACTCGAGCCACGCCGAGCGCTGCGAGTTCGGGGACCGATGGCGTACCAGGCAGGGCCAGGATGTTCACCGGGCAACCAACAGCGGTGACGACGCGTTCGATATCGGCCGCCGTGGAGAGACCTGGGGCGTGCACGACGTCAGCGCCGGCGTCGCGGTAGGCGGCGAGGCGGGCGATGGTGTCGTCGAGATCGGTGACCCCGTAGAGGTGATTCTCGGCGCGAGCGGTCAAGACCAGGTCGCCACCAGCCTCCTTGGCCGCGGCGACGTTCGCTGCCGCAACGGCCACGGGCCGGATTGAATCGGTCCGCGGGTTGTAGTCCTCGATCGAGAATCCTGCGGCATCGGTTGCGGCGATCAGGCGTGCGGTCTCGGCGACACCGTCGACATCGTCGGCAAAACAGTCCTCGGAATCGACGTTGAGTGGCACATCGACCGAGGCGGCCAACTCGGCGACGTGTGCGATGAGTTCGCCGCGGTCGATGTTCTGATCGAGGCGCCCGTGTGCGCCTGCATGCCCAGCGCTCGTCGTGGCCAGCGCAAGCGCTCCGGTCTCCACCAGCAACTTCGCTGAACCGACGTCCCACGGGTTGGGCATCACGAGGATGCCTGGCGTGGGAGACGCCGGTGGGTTGGCGTGCAGGTCGAGGAATCGGGCTCGAAGATCGGCAGCTCGTGTCATGTCAGCCATCCTTGCTGACCCGGTCGCCGCGCCGCTGGCGGATATCAGTCGTCGGCGGCCTTAAGGCTGAGTGACGCCGAGTTCATGCAGAAGCGATCGCCCGTCGGTGCGGGGCCGTCAGGGAAGACATGGCCGAGGTGGGCACCGCAGCGGGCGCAGACGGTCTCGGTCCGCGTCATGCCGTGTGAGCTGTCGACGCGATTCTCGATGTTCTCGCCTTCGAGCGGCGCGTAGAAACTGGGCCAACCGCAGCCAGCATCGAACTTGGTATCGGACGAGAACAACGCGGCGTCACACACGACGCAGTGGTACGTGCCGTCGCGAGTTGTCTCCCAGTACTTGCCGGTGAACGGCCGTTCAGTGCCAGCGTGCTGAGTGACCTGAAACTGTTCTGGGGTCAGCCGCTCGCGCAGTTCGGCTTCGGTCGGCAGCATGTCGGGAAGATCAGTGTTCTCAGCCATAGGTACAGCCTGCCAAGCCCCAGCGACATTGTCGATGTCGGGCGATGAGTTTCGGACTTGTTCCGGCGGATGTTCGTCTTCGTCAAGGCCGTCCTTCCTACGCTCAGGTGATGGCTTCGCGCTCGACCACGTCACGACCAGCCGTGCTGGTTGTTGGCGCACTCCTGCTTGCTGCGTGCAGTTCGGCAGATGGTGGTGACACTTCGTCCTCGGCAACCAACCCGGCCGTGATCGAAGCAGGCGTCACACCTGTGACAGTCGACGACAGCGAACCGGCCATCCCGCGAGCGCGGTTTCGTTACCCGCCGGCACCGCCGGCGCCCGGCGCTGAAGTGCAGAGCGCCGCTGACGCACTCGACGCTGTCGCCGCGATTCGACAGTTGCTCATCGCGGGCCAACTCGACGTGGCTGCAGTCCGCGCGCTGGGCGAGACCGGCGACGTGCGCCACGGCTGGTATCTCTCTGAGCTCTTGCCCTACTTCGGCGGTTCCGAAGGGGAGCTCATCGTCGAGGCGTTCGAGCAGCTCAGTGGGGTCTCGCTCGCCGACGATCCCGAGAGCCAGCTGAGTTCGTGGCTGAGCGTCACCAACCACTTGATTGCATGGGACACGCCGGCCTACCCCGGGTATCAGCAAGACAAAGGGGCGCTCTTCACGCAAATTGAGCCCGCGTGGGAGCCGTTCTTCGGTGATGAGGACGCCGACCTCGACTGGCGGCATCTGAGCTGGGGAGGCGTGTTCATCGATGACCGCGAACTCGGCGATCCCGAAGGGTGCCCGGGCGGGTGTATCCCGTCACTCGACGACCCGGCGACCACCGATGCCGCCGGGGGAAGCTGGTACCCGGACGATCGCATCGTGTTCGGGCTGGTTGAAGGCGACGAAGCCCTGGCGTTCCCGAAGAACATCGCCGAGATCCACGAGATGTTCAACTTCACGCTCGACGACCGTCGATTCGGCTTGCCGTACTGCACGCTGTGCGGATCTGCGCAGGCGTACTACACCGACAACTCAGGTGCCGACGAGACCCCCGTGCTGCGCACGTCGGGTCTGCTCATCAGGTCGAACAAGGTGATGTACGACCTCGTGACGCAGTCCGTGTTCGACACGTTCACCGGTGACGCCGTGTCGGGCCCGCTGCAGGACGCGGGCGTCACGCTCGAAGAAGCGACGGTCGTCCGCTCGACCTGGGGCGAGTGGAAGGCAGCTCACCCCAACACGCAGATCATCGCAGAGGATGGTGGCATTGGTCGGTCGTACGAACTCGACCCGCTGGCCGACCGCGACGCCGACGGTCCGATCTTCCCGATCGGCGACGCTGACGCTCGTCTTGACGTACAGGAACTTGTCGTGGGTGTCATCACCGACGACGGGACACCCATCGCCTTCCCGTCCGGTCAGGCCAGCGCGATCATCGCCGATGGTGGCCAGGTCGAACTTGGTGGTGTGCGCCTCGAGTCAGTCGGTGATGGGCTCCGTGCGGTCGATGCGGTCACCGGCGACGAGATCGCAGCCCATGAAGCGTTCTGGTTCGCCTGGTCACAGTTCCACCCCGACACGGAGCTGTTCACGCCCTGACCGCCAGCCAGATGTCAGTCGTGTTGGCCGGTCTGCTTCAAGAAGGTGAGTGAGTCCCACGTGTCGATGCGCTTCGTGATCAGGTCGTCGCGAACGCTGAACCACATCACCCCGGGAATCTCGATCTGCGTGCTCTCGTAGTTGGCTTCGAACCGATAGCGAACCGCCACCTCGGTGCAGGAGTCGCGGTGTTGCTCGATCACGTCGACGATCGAGTAGCGGCGGTCGGCGAAGGCAGCGAGAAAGTGGGGGAGTCGTCGGCGGTATTCGACCCGGCCGACACAGCTCGAACCCAGCTCGCTCAAGTGTTCGTTGCGGAAGCCGTCGGACACGTACGCCGCAATCGCATCCGGGTCGTTGCGCGTGAACGCTCCGAGGTATCCACTGACCGCCGCAATTGCCGAACTCACGGCCCGCAAGGTACATGCGAGCGATCTGTGATCCAATGTGACGGTGACGGTCGGAGAATCTGACGATGCCGGGGCCTCGCCCTGGGCCGGCGAGGTGCCGGCCCCCGCGGAGCCGATCGAGTTCACGTGGGCAAAGTCGGGCGACAGCGAAGGTGCCTGGCTCGGCGCCGAGACGAACGATCGCGTCGACGGTGACGAGTCGACCGAAGTGGTCGACGGTCACACTGCTGTGCCGGGTTCAGCGCGTCGCCGCTGGGCGTTCGGAGCCATCGCCGTCGTGATTCTGCTGGCGCTCGGCTGGCTGGTCGTTGGACGCGGGAGCGGCGACGACAGCCTCGACGCGACCGATCCATCGACGCCGGCAGACACCACCGATGACACCGAGGTCGAGGACTCCCTCCCGACGATCGACGAAGAGCCTGCCGAGACTGAAGCGGAACCCGAACGGACCATCCCGGGCAGTGCAAGTCGCGACGAGGCCGACGTTCCCGAGTGGCAAGAAGACACGATTGAGCTGCCACCTTCGCTGCGCGCTGCCACGACGCCGTTCGACGTCGTCGCGCTGACCGGCGACGGAACGTACGTCGAGGTCGCGATCCCGAGTGGGCAGGTGAACTCGCTGGAGATCCGACGAGGTGCGCAGGGTCAGGTTGTTGCTGGCGCGACCGCGACGCTGCTGACGAGGTACATCACCGGTCAGGACGCGCAGTTGCTCCGCATTGGCGAGCCGTCGACTGAGGTGGCGCTGCCAGAGAACATCGACGGGATGCAAGTTGTCGCGAACTCCGATCGGTTCGTCGGCATCACTTACGGCAACGGGCCGCTCCCTGGCCGAATCGAAATCGGTACCGACGGCAGTGTCATCGTCAGCGAGGCGAGGGCCAGTGACGGCAACATCTGGCAACAGCAGTTCTTGGCGGACGGCTCACGATTGGTCACGGAAGCGGGCGGGGTCTACTGGGGCGCTGACGACGTCTTCACTCGCATCAGCACCGGAGTGCTCCTCGCAGCATCGAACGATCACGCGCTGGTCCGCGAGTGCGACGACACGATGCAGTGCGGCCACGTCACCATTGCAGTTTCGAC
>CAXMZV010000191.1:0-7410 GCA_964199985.1 Candidatus Ilumatobacter isfjordensis
CAACCGATGTTGCGCACTACTTGGGTCTGGAACCGCGCTGGGTCGACGGTACGTCGGTCGGGGGTTGCTCGTTCATGATCCACGTTCGGCACGCGGCCGCGGCAATCGCCGCGGGCCTCTGCACCACGGTGCTGATCACGCATGCCGAGAGCGGCAAGTCACGCGTCGGCAAGTCACGCCAGGCGTTCACCAGTGCGCTCTCGGGACAGTTCGAACGGCCCTTTGGCGTCACCGGGCCACCCACGATGTTCGGCCTCCCCGTGCTCCGCCACATGAAGGACACCGGGCTCACACACGAGCAGATGGCCAACGTCGCCGTCGTGCAACGCGAGTGGGCTGGCATGAATCCGCGGGCGACGTTCCGTGACCCGATCACTGTCGACGACGTGCTGGGGTCGCGCATGATCGCCTATCCGTTCCACCTCCTCGAGTGCTGCCTCGTCACCGACGGCGGCGGTGCGCTCATCGTCACCTCGGCCGACCGGGCGAAGGACTTCCCGACCACGCCGGTGTACGTGCTCGGTCACGGCGAAGGCGTCGAGACGCCGATGGTGTCGCAGATGGAGAACTTCAGCTCGTCGAAGGCCTTCCGCATCGCCGGCGGCGACGCGTTCGCCAGTGCCGAGATCACCACCGCCGACGTCGACCACTTGATGGTGTACGACGCGTTCGCGCACCTTCCCCTCTACGGGTTGGAGGACCTCGGGTTCTGTGAGCGCGGGGAAGCCGGCGACTTCGTGTGGGAACGCAACACGGCTCCCGGCGGATCACTGCCGATGAACACCAACGGCGGCGGCCTGTCGTACATGCACTCAGGCATGTACGGGATGTACGCCATGCAGGAGAGCGTCCGCCAGATGCGCGGCACCGCGCCCGCGCAGATCAATGGCGCCGAGGTCTCGGTGTCGCTCGGCGTCGGTGGCATGTTCGGCGCCGCCGGCTGCGTCGTGTTCAGCAACGTCGCGCCATAAGGTTCTCAATTCTGTCCACTGAAGAGGATGATGAGGAGACAACATGGCTGGTGGCCTCGCCGGACTGTTGGATGACATAGCTGCACTTGCGAAGCTCGCTGCCGCGTCGATCGACGACGTCGGTGCTGCTGCCGGTCGTGCCAGCGCCAAGGCCGCTGGTGTCGTGGTCGACGACACCGCCGTCACGCCGGCCTACGTACGCGGCCTGGCAGCCGAACGTGAGCTGCCGATCATCAAGCGCATCGCCATCGGGTCACTCCGCAACAAGCTGCTGCTGATCCTGCCCGTCGCCCTCGTGCTCAGTGCAGTGGCCCCCACGCTGGTCGAGGTCATCCTCATGCTCGGCGGTACCTACCTGTGCTTCGAAGGCGCGGAGAAGATCTACCACCGACTCAAACACGACGACAGCCACGACGTACCGGCCGTGATGAAAGGCCCCGAAGCCGAAGAGGAAACGATCAAAGGTGCGGTCCGTACTGACCTGATCCTGTCGGCGGAGATCATGGTGATCTCACTGAAGGAAGTCATCGACGAGCCGATCGTCCAGCGGGCGATCATCCTCGTCGTCGTGGCACTGGTGATCACCGTGATCGTCTATGGCGTCGTGGCACTCATCGTGAAGATGGACGACATCGGCCTCAAGCTGGCCGAGCAGAGTTCGTCCGCGTCACAGAAGCTCGGTCGGGCGATGGTCACCGGGATGCCGAAGCTGCTCACCGCCTTGACCGTCATCGGCACCGCAGCGATGTTGTGGGTGGGTGGCCACATTCTGCTCGTCGGCTCAGACGAACTCGGTTGGCACGCCCCGTACGACTTCGTCCACGACCTCGAGAAGCGGGTCGAAGATGTCGGCGGGATCGGCGGGCTGCTCGCCTGGCTGATCAACACCGGCATCTCGGCAGCGATCGGCTTGATCGTCGGTGGCATCGTTGTGGCCGTCGTGTCTCGCTTTCACGGCTCGTCAGACGACGAGCCGCACTGACTACTCCGCTTCAAGTGCGGCAGCCAGCCGCTCGAGGGTCTGCTCCATGCCGGCCCGGTTGTGTGTGAGCCGGTCTTCGACTCCTGAGACACTGGCGCTGCCCGCCTTCACTGCTTCCGGGCGAAGGTCTTGGTTGTATTCGGTGACGCGGCACCCAGTGTCGGTTGCTTCGATCGCGTAGCCCCACTTCGAGAACACGAAGTCGCGCACCTTGCAGTCGAAGAAGAACCGCTCGTTCGGCACCAACTCGACGATCTCGGCGACGACGCTCCACTCCTTGTCGCCGTTGCGATTGTGCCCGGTGTACTCGGCACCGACCGCCGCAGTGTCGTGCCCCTCGTTCCACTCGGCGCGATGCGTCTCCGGTGACCACTCACCCATGCGCGTGATGTCGGTCAGCGCCGCGTAGACGGCGCTCGGGGAGGCAGCGATGTCGCGAGACACTTCAACATCGGGAGTCATCATGAAACCATAGGCCTGGTAGACACGCGTCGTGGGAAGACTGCAGGACAAGGTTGCATTGATCACCGGCGGAGCGCGAGGCATGGGCGCTGAGACCGCCACGCTGTTCGCCGCGGAGGGAGCAGCCGCGGTGATCACCGACGTGCTCGACGACCTTGGGGAAGCCGCCGCGGATGGGCATGACCAGCTCGCCTATCGGCACCTCGACGTGCGGTCCGAGGATGATTGGCAGCGCGTCGTCGCTGGCGTGTTCGCCGAGCACGGACGGCTCGACGTGCTGGTCAACAACGCCGGCGTGGACCTCACAAAGAAGCTGTCGGCGACGACACTGGCCGACTTCGAGCGGTTGATCTCGATCAATCAGATCGGCACGTTCCTCGGCATGCAGGCGGCGTCTGCGGCATCGATCGCCGCGGAAACGCCCTGCTCGATCGTCAACATCAGCTCGGTCGCCGGGCTCGAGGGTGTGCAGAATCACGCTGCATACAGCGCCACGAAGTTCGCAGTCACGGGCCTGACGAAGGCGGCGGCCAAGGAGTGGGGCCGACACGGCATCCGCGTCAACTCCGTGCATCCGGGCATTATCGACACGCCGATGACCGAGGACCAGTTCGTCGACCCCGATCTTCGTGCACGCGTCGAACGGAACCTGCCGCTGCGACGGCTCGGACAACCGATCGACATCGCCAACATGGTCGCGTTCCTCGCGAGCGACGATTCGTCGTATTGCACGGGCCAGGCGTTCACCGTGGACGGCGGCGTACACGCCTGAGCCGGTCAGGCGGCGCTGAGACTGTCGCTGATCAGACCGGCGTAGAACGTCGGCCACGGTGCAGTAGTCCCGCCCGCCCGGATGCGTTCGTCGCCGTCGATCAGCAGATGCACCAGCATGCTCCGAGTCGGCACTTCGCCGAAGGCGTCCCAGATCTTGGTCTGCAGGTGCGCGGCATACCAGAGCGCCCATTCCGGGTCGACGCCGTCCGATGAGATGAAGGCTTGATGGTGATGATGGCCGGTGTCGATGAGCAGGGCGGCGAGTTCTTCGATGGTCATCGTGACACTCTGCCACCCATAGTCTCGGCTGATGTCGATCGCCGAACCGTCCTTCCCGGTCATCAGTGCGGACTCCCACATCACCGAGCCACCGAACTGCTACACGGACTACATCGATCCGGCGTTCCGCGATCGCGCGCCACACATGGTCACGCACCCCGAGCGCGGTGACCAGTTCATCGTCGAAGGCATGCGTCCGATCTCGATGGGGCTCGTCGCCGCCGCGGGCAAGGCTGCTGAAGACATCACCGTCCACGGCGTGATGTTCGACGAACTCCACAGGTCGGGTTGGGACTCGAGCTTCCGGCTGGCCGACCAGGACCGCGACGGCGTTTCGGCCGAGATCATCTATCCGACCGTCGGCATGGTCGTGTGCAATCACACCGATGTCGACTTCAAGAAGGCGTGCTTCGACGCCTACAACCGGTGGATCGCCGACTACTGCAGTGAAGCGCCGGCCCGATTGCTCGGCGCCGGGCAGACCGCGCTACGCAGCGTCGAGGAAGGCATCGCCGATCTCGCTGCCATCAAAGCGGCTGGCCTGCGCGGCGTGATGATGCCGGGCGAGCCGGGCATCGACCAGGACTACGACGACCCGGTGTGGGATCCGTTCTGGCAGGCCGCGATCGACCTCGAGATTCCGCTCAGCTTCCACATTCTGACCACGCGTGGCAACGGGCCGGTTCGCGGCTCACGCCTGAACGGCTTCCTCGGCATCATCCGCGACATCCAGGACATCATGGGCACCCTCGTCTTCGGTGGCGTCTTCGAGCGGTTCCCCGACTTGAAGGTGGTGTGCGTCGAGGCCGACGCCGGCTGGGTGCCGCACTACATGTACCGGATGGATCACGCCTACAACCGCCACCGCAACTGGATGGCGCCTGGAATCAATCTGTCGAGGCTGCCGTCGGAGTACTTCGCCGAGAACATCTATGTCACGTTCCAGGACGACTGGACGGCGTTCAAGCAGGCCGACAACATGAACTGGCGGCGGCTGATGTGGGCCAACGACTTCCCGCACTCGGACTCGACGTGGCCGTGGTCGCAGGAGATGCTCGCCCAACACGCAGCCGGGCTCACCGAGGAACAGCGTCGCGCCATCCTGAGCGGCAACGTCGCGGAGCTCTACGGCATCGACGTCGCGGAGCTCTCATGATCAGAAGCACGACCGGTGTGTCGGTGGTGGCACTCCTCATTGTCAGCGCCCGCACCGGTACCGATGACGACGCCACCGAAACGGCGCCTGCCGAGCCGAGTGCACTGGTCGAGGTTCCCACCCTTGCAGAGATCACCGAGTGAGGCGCGGCCGACCACCCGTGCTCCTGGGAAGACGCTCCTGACGACGTCTTCGACCGCTCACTCGCGAACCGTTCCCCGAATACGCACGCGCGCGCTCTATGAAGGCGCCCGCGGCCCGACACCGTCGTCGTCCTGTCGGCCTGCGAAACCGGGCGCGGTACCGATCTGACCAACTCCTTCGGTGACGGCGTCGTGTTCTCGTGGACAGAATCGGTCGACTCGGAACTCGCCAGAGCATCGTCGGTCGCGCTCCACCGCACCCTCATCGAGATCGGCTCGACCACCAAACGCGCCCACCAGGTCGTCGCGAAAGCCAACCTGTCGTCGTACCCGGACACCGTTGATCCCGAGGCCCCGACCGAAACGGCAAGTTCCACGAGGTCAGTGGCGCCGACGGGAATGGGCCGACCATCGAGAACCTCGACGTCCCGGACACCACAGACGCCGAGGGCAAAACGGTCACGGTCACCCTGGCACGGCGCGGCGGTGGTGGGAGCGACGGGCGCGTCCGCGAGGTTGCTTGGATCGATCACCCGCAAATAGAGGGCGAGATGCAACCGGGCGCAACGGTGCGCGTCGACATTCGCGACGACGCTGACTACCTCCCCGTCGAACTCGACAGCTGGACCGCCACCGAAGGGACGCCCACCGGCAAGTGGGGCGAGTACCTGATCGAAGATGACGTCCGCCTCCTCAACCGCATGGAGGAGCAGGACGAGATCGAGATGAAGTTGATCATCGACCTTCCCGAGGGAGGCAAGAGCGAAGACCAAGTCAACCCCGGCGGCTGCGGAGCCAGGAGTTCCTCAATGAGATCGTCAGCGTCGCCGGACAGGGCCAGGGGATCAACATCACCTACCGCTCGGGCGAGCACCGGGTGGACTCCGGAGGGCGTCCTCGTCTCCGGGGAGTCCGGCGAATGTGTCGCTCCAGATCGAAGTCGGCGGGCAGCTCCGATCCCTGCACCGAAGGCATCTCCGACACCGGCACGTTCACGTGCGAAGACGAGGTGCTCACTACGAAGTACGACGGCGTGACAGCAACGTTCGACTACGTCGGCGAAGCCACCTGAAACGAGCAGGCCGAGCGCGCGACCTCAATGAGTGACACGATGTACCTGACCCGAGGAGTAGCACATGACCGACGAACAGAAGATCACCATCGCGGACGGCGGGCCCTACCTGGTGAGCGGCAGCGTGCCGATCACCTCCAAGGCGCCCATCATGTCCGAGCACGGCGAACCATTGACGTGGAAGACCACCGCCGCCTCAGAGGTCAAGGAACGAGTTGCGCTGTGCCGATGCGGCGCATCTGACAACAAGCCATATTGCGACGGCACCCACGCTCGGATCGAGTGGGATGGCGCCGACAAGGCACCCGATGGCACGTACGACGAGCGCGCCAAGAGTTACGGCGGCGAGGGCATGGAGGTGTTCGACGATCGTCCGATCTGCGTGCACGCAGGCTTCTGCGGCAACAAGGTCACCAACGTCTGGAAGATGGCTGCCAAGACCGACGACAGTCGCATCCGGGCCGAGGCGATGGCCATGGTCGAGCGGTGCCCGTCCGGGGCGCTCACCTATGCCGTTGACGGCGAAACGATCGAACCCGACCTCCCCGCCGAGGTCGCCGTGATTCCCGATGGTCCGCTGTGGGTCAGCGGTGGCATCGAGGTCACGCGCGCTGACGGCAGCACCCTCGAGACTCGCAACCGTGTCACGCTCTGCCGGTGTGGACAATCGGCGTCAAAACCGTTGTGCGACGGATCGCACAAGGAGGCCGGTTTCACCGGCTGAGTAGAGTTGCCGCATGGCTGCAGAACCCGAGAACGACCCCACCGTCGAAGATGCTGACGACGAGGCGAGCAAGCTGGGCGCCTACGACCTCGATGGTGACGGCAAGGTCTCACCGATCGAGGATGCGCGTGCGCGGCTCGGTGTCATCGATGCCGAGCTCGAGCACACCGCCGAAGAAGGCGGCATCAAGGGCAAGATCGCCGGAGCAGCGCACCACATCGTCGACAAGTTCGACAACGACTGAGGCGCGGGACGTCAGCGGCAGGTGTTGGTGAGCGTGCCAATGCCCTCGAGCGTCGTTGTGATCGTGTCGCCCGGTTGCAAGAAGTTCCCGCTCACCGCACCGACACCCTCCGGCGTGCCGGTGAAGATGATGTCGCCGGGTGCGAGTGTCGTGATGCTGGAGATGTAGGAAATCAGGGCAGGAACGTCGAAGATCAGCTTCGCGGTGCTGCCCGTTTGTCGACGCTCGCCGTTCACATCGCACCGGATCGGAACATCATCCCGATCGGTGAGCAGGTCGGGCGACACCAACAACGGCCCGATGGGACCGTACGTGTCGCGAGACTTGCCCATGTCGAAGTGGGGCGGCTTGGCCGCGAACTGGAGCGCCCGATCGGAGATGTCCTGTCCACCGGTGAGACCTGCGACGTGGCCCCAGGCGTCGTCAGCGGCGATGTCGCGACCGCCGACCCCGATGACAACGACCAGTTCGGCTTCGTAGTCCCCGGTGTCGGAGCGCAGTTCGACATCGGCATCTGGGCCGACAATGCAGCTCGGGAACTTCGTGAACACCAGCGGTACTTCCGGCACGTCCATGCTCGCCTCGTCGACGTGCGCTCGGTAG
>CAXMZV010000192.1:0-7393 GCA_964199985.1 Candidatus Ilumatobacter isfjordensis
CCGGCGACACGTGAGCTACGTTGATTTCAACGCCGATCGAAGGAGGTTGTACACATGTCTGTTTTTCGTGTCACTCCATCTCGGCCGCTCCAACGAGTCCTCTGATCTTGGGGCGCGGCTGCATTCATGCACCCGCAACCCCACAGGAGATGCCCAGCAATGCGCACCATCCCGACATGGCTCGTCTCCGAGCCGTGCACCGACGTCGACCTCGGCGTCATCAAATCCGGCAAAGAAGCTCAGGTTCACCTGATCGAGCGAACTGGCGACCCCACACCGGAACGGCGAGGCGGCGAACGCTGCCGATTCGCCCGCAAGCGTTACCTCCCGCGGGAGGTGCAACAGAAGGGCGAACTGGAGGCGCTCGGCTTCCAACGATTATCAACGTTCCTCAACGACGTGCAGTATCGAGAGGGTCGCCAGTTCAGGAAGACTCGAGACCGGCGCGCAGTTGAGCGAATGTCCACGTACGGCAAACACTTGCTACAAGATCGGTGGACCGGTCACGAACACGAGGTGATGACTCGCCTGTGGCGGGCGGGCATGAACGTGCCGTATCCGGTTTCCTTCGGCGACGACGTCTTCGACCTCGAGTACATCGGCGACGAGTCGCAGGCCGCGCCGCAGTTACAGGCAGCCCGTCTCAACGCGACCCAACTCGAGAGTGCATTCGCTCAGCTCATCGTCGGGTTGCGTTGCATGACAACCGAGGGCCTGGCGCACGGCGATCTGTCTGCCTACAACTTGCTGTGGTGGGAGGACCAACTGTGGTTCATCGACTTCCCGCAGACGATTGACATCGCCGCGAATCTGCAGGGCCTCAACTTCTTGCACCGTGACGTGGTCAACGTGTGTACCTGGTTTCAACGCAAGGGTCTCGATGTCGACGAGGAGGAGGTCTTCGCCGATCTCCTCATCGAGATCTGAACGCGATCCCTACCAACCGGCGTACGGTCGATGGGATGCATCTCGAACTCGCGGCGATCATCGTCGACGACTACGACGTCGCAATCGACTTCTTCACTCGTGCACTCCGGTTCGAACTGGTCGAGGACAAGCCATCGCTGACGAACGACGGTCAACCCAAACGCTGGGTCGAGGTACGGCCTCCCGGCTCGCAGACCGGGCTTCTCCTGGCGCGCGCGGACGGCGACACGCAGTCCAGCGCGGTCGGCCAACAGTTCGCCGGACGAGTGGGGATGTTTCTTCGGGTGGACGACTTCGACGAGATGCATCGACACATGGTCGGGGCCGGGGTCGAGTTCGTCACCGAACCCCGCGACGAGCCCTACGGCAGATTCGCCGTCTTTCAGGACATCGCCGGCAACAAATGGGATCTCCTCGGCCCGAGGTAGAACGGACAGCCAGACGCGCCCAGACGGTCCAGCGTCTCCAATCCCTTTCATTCATCTGAGACGGGATCAGATCGTCCGAGGTCAAGGAAGGCGACGACGATGTTGAGCTTGCTCAATGAGGAGTTCGCCTGACGCAGAGATCGGGCGATCTGATCCCGTCTCAGCTCGGGAGGCGGTAGGCGTCGAGAGTGGGCTTGAGGGGCCGCGCGTACCAGAGGGGGCGGCGGAGGCCGCTGTCGTTGGTCGTGCCGGCCGGACGCGTCTTGGTCATCCAGTCGAGGTAGGCCTCACGTGACTTCGCGGTGTCGACCACAACGTCACCGTATTCGTCGCTCGCCTCCGCCGGTGTGACGTGCACGCGCTGGTGCCAGCACTGCATGCCCGAGATCGGGTCGGGCTGCACGCAGAACGTGGCGTTCTGGTGCACACCGGTGTCGTGCCACCAGATGCGTCCGGTGTCGGGGTCGGACGACTCGTAGCTCGTCATGTTCTTCTTGTCGGCGCCCTCGCGCTTGAGCGTCCAGGTCGTGCCCTGTTGATCGATGGTGGCTTTGCCGGCTGCCCAGTTCCGGCCTTCCTTTTCGTCCAACCGCCAACGACCCATGTGGTGCGATGCAGCAACAACACCCGGACGAATGCCCTCGGTGCGCCACGCCTGGATCACGAAGTGTCCGATACGGGTGGAGATGCGGACGAGGCCGCTCTCCTCGATGTGCAGCTTCTCCGCGTCTTCCGGATGGATCCACAGCGGGTGGCGGTGACTGATCTCGTTGAGCCATTTCGAGTTCGCGGAGCGAGTGTGAATGAGCGTCGGGATGCGGAACGTCGGCAGCAAGATTCGCTCGGTGCCGGCGAGGTCGAGGTCTTCCCAGTGCACGTGACTCGGGATCCACTTCGGCGTCGAGTACTCGGGCCAGCCCCACTCCTTCAGCGTGGTCGAGAACAGCTCGAGCTTCTTCGACGGTGTCGGAAAGCCTTCTTTGATCTCGCCATCAATTTCGACGGCGGGCGAGCCGTCGCCGAGCTTGGCGAGCTCGGTCGTTGCGAAGCTCTCCTCCGAGCCGTCGAAGGTGCCGATCGTGCCCGGCTTGCGGAACACGCCGTGTTCGTCCTTGGTGCAGTCGGCGACAGCCTCGGCACTGACGAGCTTCTCGTACGGGACGTACGGGTCGGTGGGTACGGCGAAGCTGCCGCGGTCGCGCATGTATTCGAGTGGAACCTGTCCAGCAGCCTCGGCCGCTTCGGCCAGGCCGGGGACTTCTTCGGCGAAGATGTAGCCGTAGTACTCGTCGATGCTGATCGGGTTGCCCGGTCGCTCGTCGGACTCGAACCACTGGCGGATGCCCATCGAGCCGTCGGGGTCGATCTTCCAACTCAGGTCGATCCAGAACTCGTTCTCTTCCCACACCTCGCCGGGGTTGAACTCGTGACTGCGCGCGTCCGGGCTGACCGGCTTGCCGCTGCGAATCTCTTCGTAGCGGCGGAACACCGACTGGCGGAAACCAATCCAGCGGCCGGCGTGCGTCTCGTAGGACGACACGTCATGGCGCTCGGCACCCACACCCATCGGCAGCACGTAGTCGGCGAACCAGGACGTCTCCGACCAGGTCGGCGTCAGCGCGACATGACAGTTGACCTTCTCGCGGTCCTTCAGCGCTTCGAGCCAGGTGAAGCCGTCGGGGTTGGTCCAGATCGGGTTGTAGACGCGTGAGAAATACGTGTCGAGCTTGCCGCGGCCCTCGTTGAGGAAGTGCGGCAGGAGGATCGACATCTCGTGGTAGCTGAGCGGGAATTCCTGGGGCCAGCTCAGTTCATTCCAGCGGGGCAGCGGCGGGGCGCCCTTCGGCTGGTGCGCCGCGAACTTGTTCCAGCCGTTGCCGGAGGTGCCGCCCTCGGTGCCGACTGAACCAGTGAGCACGTTGAGGAAGAAAAGGCAGCGTGCGACCTGCCAGCCGCCCTCGTTGCCGGCGCCAGCAGCGCGCCAGTTGTGGCTGGCGAACTTGGTCGGGTGCTTGCCGATGATCGCGGCGATCTCGCGGATCTGGTTGGCCGATACGCCCGTGATGTACTCGGCGCGTTCTGGCGTGTACTCGCTGTAGTGGTCCTTCAGCGCTGCCTCGACCGAGTCGAACGTCTGCGGCATGTCGGGATACAACTCAGCGAGGAAGGTCTCCCAGTTGACCCATCGACGCACGAAGTCACGTTGCCAGTTCCCGCTCTCGAGCAGCAGGTGCGCGATCGAGAGACACAGGAACGCTTCGGTGCCCGGCCAGGTCGGCAGCCAGTGGTCGGCCTTCGACCCCGTGTTGCTGAGGCGCGGGTCGACGCAGATGACCGTCGCACCGTTGCCCTGTGCTTCGATGATCCGCTGCGCGTGGGGGTTGAAGTAGTGACCGGCTTCGAGGTGCGACGAGATGAGGAAGATGACCTCCGCGTTGGCGAAGTCACTCGACGGGCGATCGTGGCCCATCCAACTCTGGTAGCCGATACGAGCATTGGACGAGCAAATGTTGGTGTGGCTGTTGTGCCCGTCGGTTCCCCAGGCCTTGAGCACGCGATCTGCGTAGCCGTCTTCGCCGGGCCGGCCGACGTGGTACATCACCTCGTTGTGGCGGTCTTCCTCGAAGGCGGTGCGGATGCGTCCACCGATTTCGGTCAGTGCCTGGTCCCAGCTGATGCGTTCCCACTCGCCGCTTCCGCGTTCACCGGTCTGCTTCAGCGGGAACATGATCCGCTCGTTGTCGTAAATCTGGTTGATCGTGGCCGGGCCCTTGGCGCAGTTGCGCCCGCGGCTGGCCGGATGCTCCGGGTTCCCTTCGATCTTGGCGATCTCGCCGGTCTCGTTGTCGAAGTACGCGAGGAGCCCGCACGCTGCTTCGCAGTTGAAGCAGGTGGTCGGGACGAGGGTGTAGTTGCGTTCGACCTTGTCGGGCCACGCCTTCGCGTCCAGCTCGGTCCAGTCGTGCCACTTGTCGTGCGGTGGGTACTTCTGCAGATCAGTCATGTGATTCTCCACAGTCACAAATGGGGTCAGACCTCATTTGTGACTTTTCAGCTGAGGGGGACGGATTGGCCGGCGCGAACGAAGGCGGTTTCGGACAGGAACATGCCGATGAGAGCGAGCACGCCGGCGATCGCTGCGATGCCGGTGTTGGTCGAGCTCGCGTCGCCGTTGGTGAGCGCGATGATCATCGCAGTTGCGGGAAGCAGCACACCGAGGATGAGTCCGAGTTGGAACCATTCCTTCTGCGCGCCCTTTGTCATGTCGTGGATGGCCATTTCGACGTGGCGGCTGCCGTGACTCTGCAACTCGACCCAGCTGAGAAACGCAATCGCGACGACGCCGCCGAGAAGTGCCCACCAGACCGCACGATGTGACGGGATGTCCATGAAGACGTCGAGGATTGCATAGGCCGAGGCCCCGGCGATCACCGCCCGGGCGAGCAGCATCGGCAGGAGCAGCGGCGTCTGCCAGAGGTCGCGACCCTCGCACTGCCCGAAGAGAAAGGCCGTGTACCCGGCGGTAGCTGCGCCGAGGATGGCCGTCGGGATCGCGACGATCTTGAGCGCGTCGCCGGCGTCGGCAGCTCCGAGCAGGAACCACACTGCCGACAGCGCTGCGAATGCGCTGAGCACGTAGGCGCCCTTCACCAACCATGAGTCGAAGTTCGACTTGGTCAGGAGATAGTAGAAGCGCTTGGGCTGCTTGAGATCGCCGACGAGCAAGCCGCCAGTGAGGGCGAGCATGATGCCAGCAACGATTGGTGGCACGACGCCGACCGCAGCTTGTTCGTCGTCGTGGCCGAGCACGAACATCAGCGCCGCCATCATCATGATGCCGCCGGCGATGGCCTTGGTGACCAGATAGCCCGACACCATCCTGTCCCACGTGGTCTTGTGCGGCGTGGTGTACGCGGTGCGGGCGACAATTCCAGGGTCGCCGTTGCCGTGACTATCGAGCTCGGGAGTGAGGCGGTGATTGGCCGTGGTGTCGGCCCAGATCATGCCGTCGGGCTTGATCTTCGTACGGGTCGGGTCGAGCGATGCCTGGTCGGCGCCCTTGTAATAAACCTTCGGCTTCGTGTTCTGCTCCGGAGCGCGGACGGCGACGTCGAGGCGGCCGATCAACTTGGTGTTCGCATTGTTCGGATCGTCGAAGTCGACAACCTTGATCGCCTCGGTCGGGCAGACCACGACGCATGACGGTTCGAGATTCATCTCGATGCGGTGGTTGCAGAAGTTGCACTTCTGCGCGGTATTCGTTTCCGGGTTGATGAAGAGCGCGTCGTACGGGCAGGCATTCATGCACGACTTGCAACCGATGCAGTTGTCGTCCTGGAAGTCGACAACGCCATTGTCGGCACGGAACAGCGCGTTGGTCGGGCAGATCGTCATGCACGGCGCGTCTTCGCACTGATTGCACCGCATCACCGAGAAGTGGCGACTGGCATCCGGGAACGAGCCGGTCTCGATGTACTTCACCCATGTGCGGTTGACGCCGAGCGGCACGTCGTGCTCGCTCTTGCACGCGATGGTGCAAGCGTGGCAACCGATGCAGGAATCACTGTCGAGCAAGAACCCCAGTCGGGTCATCGCTCCCCCATTCGTTGTGTTGAGATGATCATCGAATCGTGCCGTCGAACGACGACCTCCCCCATTGTGGCGCGCCTGTACCAACCGTGGATAGACCGGCTCCGCCTGTGGGGTGAAAGGTCTGATCTATGGCTACTCATAGAATGAACATGTGCCGCTGCCGATCGACTTTCCCGACCTTGCTGCGCTCGACCTGTTTCGTTCGGTCGTCGACCTGGGCAGCGTCTCGAGGGCGGCCGAGGCGCACGGGGTGGCCCAACCGTCGGCGTCGAGTCGGCTCCGCACGCTCGAACGCCAGCTCGGTCTACGTCTGCTCGAGCGATCACCCACCGGGTCTCGGCCCACGCCCGACGGGCAACTCGTCGCGGACTGGACCGTCGACCTGCTGCGCCAAGCCGACACGCTCGCTGCGAGCGTCGCCTCGATGAAGGCCCAACAAAGCGGGCTGCTGCGCATTTCAGCGAGCTACACCATCGCCGAATACCTCCTCCCGCCCTGGCTCGAAACGTTTCTCGCGGACCGTCCGACCGACTCGGTGACGCTCGAGGTGACCAACAGCCGAGCCGTGCTGGCCCGGCTTGAGTCTGGTGCCGTCGACCTCGGGTTCGTCGAGTCACCGAACGTTCCGGCCACCCTCGACCAGCAAGCCGTCGCACGCGACGAACTGGTTCCCGTCGTGTCAGCGCGCCATCCGTGGGCCACACGCAAGTCGGTCGACTTGGCCGAGCTCGCAACCACTCCGCTCGTCCTGCGCGAACGCGGTTCGGGTACCCGCGAGGCATTTGAAGCGCTGCTTGCCGCAAACGGCCACGACCCGCCACCGTCCGCACTCGATCTGGGCTCGATCTCGGCGGTCCGTATCGCCGTGGTCAACGGTTCGTCGCCGACGGTCATCAGCCGTCTCGCAGTCGCCGATGACATCGCCAATGGCCGGCTCGCTGAACTCAACATTCCCGGCTTCAGAATTGAACGCACGCTCCGCGCTGTCTGGCCCCGGCGCACCGAACTCTCGCGCCTCGCATCCGCGCTCTTGGCCACCCTGCCGGTGGGGTAGGTCATCGGGCGCTCGACGTGACGCAGAGTGCCGGGGACCAGCGCCCTCGCCTCCGACTCGGGCGCTGCCTTTCATGAGCGGGTCGGCGCCGTGCATCCCTTGCCGTTCGGCTGCCTCGCACAACGCTCGGGCGGCGCTCGTGAGTATCGATGCGCCTGCGAAGTGCGCTGCCGCTCGCGGGTGGTCGGACCACCACGGCAGCGACGAGGTCAGCGAGGCGATCATCTGGCGCGTCGAGCGGCGAAAGTTTGGCAACGGGCAGTACGGCACGGATGCGCTCGGTCTGTTGCACCAGAACGTGCATCTCCGAACCCCACGGCGAACGACCCGGCGGGCCAGATCGTTCTGCCAGCACCCAGACTGGTGTGAGGCCAACCGAGCGCCGGTGCTA
>CAXMZV010000193.1:0-7382 GCA_964199985.1 Candidatus Ilumatobacter isfjordensis
TGCAGCACGAACGCCTGAATGACGTCGTCGACTGATGCGAAGTGGCGGTACGCGGTGGCGGTGGAGACGCCGGCGAGCCCGGCGACGTCAGTGAGACGCGGCGGCGGGGCGCCATGCTCGTGGACCCAGGCCTGCACTGCGTCGACGAGCCGTTCGCGAGTGCGTCGCGTGTCCGCCCGCTCCGACGGCGACCGCCCAGCAAGCGCCGCAAGATCGTCGCGGTCGTCGCTCACGTGCTCGACCATATCCGGCGCCACCCCAACCTGTCCGACTAGATGAGACTCAATTCTCATGTAGGCTCCAGATGATGATGACGGTCGATGCGCAGCCCCATTCGATGACCACGCCGCGGGTCGCCGCGTTCGACCGCTGGATTCGAGGTCGGTTTGCCGATCTCAACAGCGAACTTGAGGCGCTGTACGCGCTTCAAGAGAATCGGTCCAACGTCGAAGGGGTCGGCGACGCCCTGAAGCAGTGCCTGCTCGATGAAGGACGCGAACTGATCATCCCGCTCATCGAGGAAGGCAACACCGACGAGGGATTCGACGTGACCTTCGAGTTGCTCGGCAACGTCGGTTACTACATGGCCGCGTGTCGGCGTCACGAGATCACTGAGCCCTCGCGTGCCCGGACATCACCGCTCGTCGAGGCGTCGGCACTCGCACTCCACCTCGGCGCCACCGTGGGCACCGTTCCCCGCTTCGTGACGAGCCACATGGAGACCTTCAACCGAGCGGTCAACGGCGTGTACCGCACCTTCACGAATTGCCCGGACGAGAAGATCTTTCTCGACTACAACACGCGCTCGGCGTTCGCCTACATGCGCGCCGCCGATGCACTCGGTCGGATCCACCCGATGGGGGTTTCCCACCCCGCCGCGAACGACCTGCTGCACGACGCCAAGCGGGCGCTCGACGACGCGCTGGCGCTGAACACCGAACTTGGTGAGGTGCTCGATGTGGATGAGTTCTTCTTCTCGGTCCGTCCGTACTACAAGCCGCACCGGGTGGGTTCGACGGAATACCGCGGTGCCAACGCCGGTGATTTCGCGGCGTTCAACCAAATCGACATGCTCCTCGGCCTGTGCAGCCCGACCGATCCGGCATACAGCCAAGTTGTGGTCGAGAAGTTCCCCTACCTGACGCCCGACGAGCAGCGCCGCCTCCACGATTCGTTCCGCCATCCGAACCTCCTCGATGGTCTGCTCGCTCAGATCGAGCACGTCGAGGAGGAGTGGTTCCAGCGTCATGTCGGAACGTTCCTTGAGGTCTGCGAAGCGCACGGCCGAGCCGCGGCGCATCACCACGACAAACTCGTCATGCGGTTCATCAAAGGGCCCGCTGAGCAGATCCCTGCCGAACATCTCGACGGCATCACTGCGAGTGGCCCGCCGCTCGACGTGCTGCTGCGTGCGCTTGAAGGCTTGCGCGATCGACGACTCGCGGCGGATCGCGACGACATCCCGACCCGCCACGACGACCTCGCGACGCTGCGCGCCACGCTCCGCACGTGATGGCGGCGCCGGAATCCTTTGTCGTCCAGGAAGGCATCTACCTGCTGAGTCACTCAATCGGGCTTCCGGTGCGCGGCGCACGTGAGGCGGCAGCGGGCTACTTCGGGGTCTGGGAGTCGGACACGGCGCAGGCATGGCCGCAGTGGCTCGGTGCAATCGATGGCTTCCGCAACGCCCTGAGTCAACTGATCGGTGGTCAGCCAGGGTCGATCTGCCCCCAGAGTAATGTGTCGAGCGGCTTGTCAAAGATGCTCGGAGCGCTCCGTCAGTCGCTTGATTCTCCGACGATCCTGCTCACGGAAGACGCATTCCCCTCGCTCGGCTACGTCTGCCAGCACGCTGGTTACGAGGTGGGCTACATCGCGGCAGATCTCGACGCAACCGATCCAGCAGTGTGGAAGTCAGCACTCACCGCGGATGTCGACATCGTGCTCGTCACGCACGTGCACTCGAACACCGGCGAGCAGATTCCTGTCGCCGACGTCGCCGCACTGGCAAGCGCGAACGGGACGCTGTCCATCGTCGACGTGGCGCAATCGGTCGGCGTGTTGCCAGTCGACGTGGATGCCTGGGATGTCGATGTCGTTGTGGGGAGTTGCGTCAAGTGGCTGAGCGGCGGCCCCGGCGCCGGGTGGCTCTGGGTCCGTCCCGACCTGATCGAACGATGCACGCCGGTTGACGTCGGCTGGTTCTCGCACGACGACCCGTTCGAGTTCGACATCCACGACTTCCGCTACGCCGACGACGCACTGCGGTTCTGGGGTGGCACCCCGACGGTGTTGCCCTTCGTGATTGCGCAGGACTCGATCAACGTGATCCGGAGCATCGGCGTTGATGTCATCCGGCAACACAACGTGACGATGGTTGATCAGCTCGTCGATGCGCTCGGCGATCGGGTCATCAGCCCCGTTCGCTCCGACCGGAGGAGCGGTACCTGCATCATCCGCGCCGCCGACGGCGCTGTCGAGGCATTGTCCGAGCAGGGCATCGCCGTCGATCAGCGGGGCGGCGCAATCAGGGCGTCGCCGCACCTCTACACAAGTCGCGCCGACATCGAGACACTCCTCGTTGCGCTCGGCCGTTAGCGCCGGGCGAGGCGGCGGAGCGGCGGCTCGGTTTTCGGTGGCTGCTTGCGCGGCGGGAGTTCGCCGAGCACCCGCGTTGAAATTGCGGTGATCTCGGCGACGGCTTGCTCGAACGCAGCCTCGGTCGCGGCTGAGGTCTTCTGCACACCGGTGATCTTGCGCACGTACTGACGCGCACCCGCCTCGATCTCTTCATCGGTGGCGGCGGGCTGGAGTCCGCGGAGTGTGGTGATGTTCCGGCACATGGTCAGTTCGCAATCAGGTCGTGGGTTTCGGGACGTCGTCGCATGTAGGTCGCGGCGTAGGGGCATGTTGGTTGCACGGTCAGCGCTCGGGCTCTGACGTCATCGAGCACGTTGGCCATCAGCCGGGCAGCGAAATCTTTGCCCCGATGGACCGGTTCAGTCTCGACGTGGGGAATTGTCATCACACCGTCGCGCACTCGATAGTCGGCCGACCCGACGCGTTCGCCTTCGAGATGGAGCTCGTAGCGCTGCTCGTCGGGAAGGTCGATCACCGTGAGTTGCTCGAGTTCTGCCATGCCTCATTGTCGCATGTCCGTCCGTCCGATTATTCGTCCGCTATATTGATTCTCAATGAGTGAGAATCACGGACACGCTTCGGCGACGCGGTTGGGCATTGCCTCGGCAGCCAACGTTGCCTTCGCGATCGTCCAGGTCGCGGTCGGGCTGGCGATCGGTTCGGTCGTGGTGCTCGCCGATGCCGCTCATCAGGCAGTTGATGCGCTCGGCCTCGTCACGGCGTTGATCGCGCTCCGGATGGCCGGCCGACCCGCCGACGACCAGTGGACCTATGGACTTGGCAAGTCGGATGCGCTCGGCGGGTTCGTGTCTGCACTGCTCCTGGTCGTGTCGGTCGTCTGGATCGTGTGGGAGTCGGTGAATCGCCTGTTCAAACCGGAAGTGGTTGACGGGGTCGGCGTCATCGTGATCGGCGTCATCGCGATTGCCGTCAATGGCGTCAGCGTGTTGTTGGTGGGCCGCAGTCACGGGGAGGACGACATCTCGCTGCGTGCCGCGCGGTTGCACCTGCTGACCGACCTCGCCGGCTCCGCAGTGGTCGTGGTCTCCGGCGTACTGCTGGCGATCGGCGGCCCCGCATGGATCGACCCGGTCGCCTCCCTTGTGCTGTCGGTTGCTGTGCTCTGGTCCACTCGGCGCATCATCGTCTCCGCCTCGTACCTGCTGCTCGACCGGGTGCCCGGGCGCCTTGAGACGAGCGACATCATCGAAGCACTCTGCGCCGAGCCGGGTGTCAGCGACGTGCATCACGTGCATCTGCGGCCCATCGGTGGTGGTGACGTGAGTGTCACGGCCCACCTCGTCGTCGACGGTGCACTCTCGGTGCACGATGCGCAAGACACCGTCGAACGCCTCGGTGCGCTGCTCGAACAGCAGCACCTGATCGGACATACCACGCTCCAGCTCGAGTGCCACGACTGTGACGACGACGTGCACGCCGGCTGACC
This sequence comes from Candidatus Ilumatobacter isfjordensis, assembly GCA_964199985.1. GTDB lineage: Bacteria > Actinomycetota > Acidimicrobiia > Acidimicrobiales > Ilumatobacteraceae > Ilumatobacter_A > Ilumatobacter_A isfjordensis. The sequence goes on from CAXMZV010000193.1 coordinate 4,088, forward strand.
CGATCGGTCAGCGGCGCGTGGCGCGGTAGGCCGCGGGTGAGACACCCACCGCCCGCTTGAAGTGACGACCGAAGGCGCTCTGGTCGTAGTAGCCGCATCGGTGTGCGATGTCAGCGATCGGTTCGCTTGTCGTGTCGAGCAGCCGCAGCGCCTCCTCGAGCCGGAAGCGAAGGATCAACTGCTTCGGACTCAAGCCGAGCACCCGTCGTGCCGTCCGCTCGAGCTGCGTGACCGTCATCTCTGCCGCCTCCGCCATCTCGCCGACCGTCAGCTGCGCAGCGAAGCGAGTGCGTGCAACATCGATCGCTGCAGCAAGGCGGCGATGTGGGGCGGTGCCGTCGACCGCGGTCCGCTGGTCGACCGACACGATCACCAATCCGGCCGGCTGTCCGTCGTCGTCCAGCCAACGTGACTTCGATGTGAGAAACCACCCGAGGCTGCCGTCGGGGCGGGTGATCGCTTCGAGCTCGTTGCTCAACATGTGGCCGGTGCGCATCACCTCGTCGTCCTGCTCGGCGTATCGCTCGACGAGTTCGGCAGGAAAGAGCTCGGCGGCGGTGCGGCCGACGACGTCACCGGGTGCGGCCACTCCCGTACGGTCGGCAAAGGCCTGGTTGGCGGCGACGTACCGCCCGTCGACCGCCTTGATGCAGAACATGACGTGGGGCGTCGTTGCCAACACGTCAGTGACGGCTGCAAGCGCACGATCGATCACGATCTGCATCCTCGCAGGCCGATCGGACGAATTCGACCGGTGGGACGGCGCATTCGTGCAAGACGCGGCCAGGGGTGCACGACTTTGATGTTCACATGACTGCTGCGCTGCTCGATCCGACCAATGGTGACGTCCGCAGCGATGATGGCGAGCAAGCCGACGCCGCCGTGGCGCTGGCTCGCGACCTGCTTGCAGCGAGCCTTGCGGACGAGTCGGCTCGCGAAGGTCGACGTCGAGAGCGACTGGGTCGGCTGCTTGCCGACGATCATGGTCGTGAGCTGATCCTCGCCCTCACCGACGAGGTCCTCCGACTCGACGATCCGGCCGTGGCCTCGCGCCGATTCGCCGAACTCGTTCACGCTCACCCGACGTCGGTGATGGGTGTGCTCGACAGCCTGATGCTCCGAGCCGGAGCGCTCGTCGCTCCCAAGCTTCCGAAGGTGGTGATGCCGCTCGTCGTTCGGCGCGTGAAGTCTGAGACCCGCGGCATCGTCCTCCCGTCGAACGACCCTGAGTTCGGGCGGCACGTCCGACGGCGCGCTGCTGATGGTGTGCGATTGAACGTCAATCCGCTGGGAGAAGCGATCCTCTCTGACGTCGAAGCTGACGCTCGCCTCGCAACGGTGCTCGCCAAGGTCGAGCGCAGCGACGTCGACTACGTGTCGGTCAAGATCTCGTCGATCGTCGCCAACCTCGACGTGCTGGCGTTCGACCACACGATCAATCGCGTCGCTGACCGACTGCGCACGGTGTATCGCACAGCAGCCGCCGCTACGCCGCCCACGTTCGTCAACCTCGACATGGAGGAGTTCAGCGACTTGGATCTCACCATCGAAGCATTCACCCAGGTGCTGTCGGAATCGGAGTTCGGGGGACTCGATGCCGGCATCGTCCTGCAGGCGTACCTCCCCGACAGTCACGCGGCCGCCGAGCGGCTTGGGGCGTGGGCCGTGGAGCGCCGATCGGCTGGCGGCGGTTGCTTGAAGGTGCGGCTCGTCAAGGGTGCGAACCTGGCGATGGAAGCCGTCGAGGCAGAAATGCATGGTTGGATCGCCGCGTCGTATGGCACGAAAGCAGACGTCGACGCCAGCTACAAGCGGCTGCTTGATTCGCTCCTTCGCCCGGAGTGGGCGTCGGCGATGCGAGTGGGCGTCGCGAGCCACAATCTCTTCGACGTGGCCTGGGCGCTGGTGCGGACCAGCGCGCTCGGTGCTGCCGATCGGGTGCAGTTCGAGATGCTCGAAGGCATGGCACCCGCGCAGGCTCGGGCCGTCCAGGCGCTGGCTGCGCGAGAAGGCCTCGACGAACTGTTGCTCTACAGCCCGGTCGTCGCCGACGAAGATTTCGACGCAAGCATCGCGTATCTCTCGCGACGACTCGACGAGAACACACAGGCCGACAACTTCCTCCGGTCGCTGTTCACGTTGACCGTCGACTCAGCCGAGTTCGCTCGTCAGGAAGTGATGTTCCGCGACGCCGTGGCCCACCGCCACGACGTGTCGACCCAGCACCGTCGCCGTCCAGCGCCCCGACCTGCCGACGAGTTCAGCAACGAACCGGAGAGTGACTTCACCGACGCCGATCTGCGCGCTCGAATCGACACCGCCCTCGCATCGATAGAGCTCACATCACCGCCGACGGTTGAGCGTGCCGATGAGATCGATCGCACTGTGGCGACCGCGGTCGACGCCGCGAGTCGCCCCGCCGACGTGGCCACACGGCAAGCGTGGCTCGCGGGCACCGCCGAGGTCATGCGCAAGGGCTGGGTCGAGACGATGGCGATCATGTCCGCCGAGACAGGTAAGACGGTGCACCAGGCTGACCCTGAGATCGCCGAGGCCATCGACTTCTGTGACTACTACGGCACTGTCGGGACCAGTCAGCTGGAGCGACTTGCCGACGAGGGATACGACGTGCGGCCGCGTGGTGTTGTCGCAGTCGTCGCGCCGTGGAACTTTCCGTTCGCGATCCCGACGGGTGGCGTCGCCTCCGCACTTGCCGCAGGCAACGCCGTCATTCTGAAACCAGCGCCCGAGGCGGCCCATGTCGGTGCCCGCATTGCCGAGTTGTTCTGGGCAGCAGGTGTGCCTCGCGACGTCCTGCAACTGGTCGTGTGCGATGACGGCCCGGTCGGAACTCGGCTGGTCACCGACCCCGACCTCGACACGATCACGCTGACCGGCGCGTACGACACCGCAGCGATGTTCCTCGATTGGCGGCCGGAGCTCCGCGTTCTGGCTGAGACGAGCGGCAAGAACAGCCTCGTCATCACCGCGGCAGCTGACATCGACGAAGCGATCGCCGACCTGGTCGGATCGGCCTTTGGCCATGCCGGTCAGAAGTGCTCGGCCGCCAGCCTCGCTGTCGTCGAAGCCTCGGTCTATGACGACCCGGCGTTCCTCAACCGGCTCCGCGATGCCGTGGCCAGCCTGCGAGTCGGCCCATCGAGTAACACAGCGTCGATGATGGGCCCGGTTGTCACTGAGCCGAGCGGGGCCCTGGAGCGCGCCCTGACGTTGCTCGACGCGGGTGAGGAATGGCTCGTTGAACCACGTCAGCTCGACGGCCAGCTGTGGACCC
>CAXMZV010000194.1:0-7368 GCA_964199985.1 Candidatus Ilumatobacter isfjordensis
GCCATACCTGCGTTTCCAACGGGGTGATCCACGTTCAGCAGATCACATATATCAGTCCGAAGAATCATTCGTTCAACCTCATCAGCACGGCGTGTTAGGTCGGAGAGTGACGGCTCGCCTTCCGGGTGAACGCCTCGAAGCGGGCGACGAAGTCGTCGGTCTGTTCGGGCGACCATGCCACTCCGGCCCAGCCGGGGAGTTGCCGGCATCGTTCGGCGTGTGCCAGCCAGTCGTCAGACAACTCATTGGTTCGGTGTCGTAGTAGATCCCGATCATCGGCAGGAACGCATGCCGGTCGATCCACGCCCTCCGTTCTCGCACGAGCTTCCGACCTGTCTCGTCGGCAGGCAGCAGGGGAGTGGTGGCAACACGTTCTTCCATCCACTCCAACACGGGGATCGAGTCGGCCAGCTAGTCGTTGCCGACTCGCACCATGGGGATCTCGAGGTGGGGCTGTGCTCGGTGAACTCGTCGGGAAGCACGAAGTCGGGCCCACGCACCGCGGACGGCGGCAGGTTGATGAGTTCGTGGTCGATGCCGCGTTGGTGGAGGGCGAACTCGACCCGCGTCGCGAAGGGGCAGATCCAGTGCCCGTTCAGCGCGACGTCGGCGGTCACGCGAACAGCGGCTCGCAGCCGGTGCCGGCGAGCACCGAGTCGACCCGCTGACGGTCACGGTCGCTCAGGGCCCCGTAGTCGTCGCGGAGCCATTTCAGGCACTTGCCCTGATAACCGAAGGGGGCCTGGCGGTACTCCGTGCCGTCGATCTGGCAGACGACCTCTTCGGCACCGGATTGCAGTGCCTTGGTGTTGGCGATCATGAACGGTGCGTAGCTCCGCCCGATCTCAGAGAGCAGGTCCTCGGTCGCCGGGTCGAGTTGGTCGAGTGAAACCCACCCGTCGTCGCCGTTGACCGGGAGCCACGACAGATCGTCCATCCGCTCGACCCAGTTGATGACCTTCGGAGCGATGTCAACGGCGACGGCGATGGACGTCGGGTCCCATCGGACCAGTTGGGTGAGCTGTCCGTACAGGCCGAAGTCGCCGCGTCCGGGTCGATCACCGAGGAGGAAGTCGCGGGTGGAGAACTGAGCCTGCAGGGCCTCCAGCACCCGCCGATAGGAACCCTCGATGATCGGCGTGTTCCACTCCGTCGACCCGACGAGTGCTCGTCGACTGATCTGGCGTTGCGTGATGAACTCGTAACTCTGCTGCGCCTGATCTGAGTCGAGCTGTAAGTCGCGCGAGATGGGGAGCAGTTTGCCGGCCTTCTCGATGTCGGGTTGGTAGGCCCATCGGTAGTGGTACATCGCCTTGGTCAACCACTCGTCGCCGAAGTCCTCGATCAGTACGTCGATGAATGCCAGTGCCGGGTCCGAGGGCACGGTGCTGCGGCCTTCGTAATCACCTTCGAGGCGCATGATCTGCGGCGAGGAGTCGACCATCAATTCGCCGTGCGTGCCGTTGTCGTTCGGGAAAGCGATCACGGGAATGATCGGCACCGGGGGAGCGGGAAGGTCGTCCCACTTCGAGTCGCGCAGCATCCACCGGAACGGGATGTGGCGGTAGCGCAACACGCCGCGCATCTTGAGCGTGTAGGGCGACCCGTACTGGCCAGCGAGGACGAGGGGATGGGTCATCTCAGGACTCTAAAGCCACTCGCCTCAACAATCGCCAGTCAAAAACGGGAGGAGACTACGGTCGGCAGATGCCCTACCTCGTGCATGGCCTGACCCGCTCGTACTTCACGCGCAAGGTCGTCGGATACCTCGACTACACCGATCGTCCGTGGCGGCTCGAACCCTGTGCGCCGGCACACCACCCGGCCGCCAGCGCGGCGGGCTGGACCGGTGGCATCCCCGTCGTGACCGACCCCACCGGCGAGCTGATGTGGGACTCGACCACCATCATCGAGCATCTCGACTCTCTCGAAGGTGCGACCGAGCCCGAACGTGGCGTGCTGCCCGGCCAACCGACGCTTGACTTTCTCTCCTACCTCCTCGACGACTTCTCGGACGAGTGGTTCTACCGACCGGCGGTGGGCAGCCGCTGGAGCTACCCGGCCAACACCGTGACCGCCGGATGGCAGATCGCCGAGGAATTGTCGACCGCCTTCGGGTTCCCAGGCGGGTTCGTCCGAGCGAACGTGGTCGAGACGATGTCCGCCAGCCTGCCGAAGCTCGGAGTCACCCCCGAGACGATCGAGGCCTGGATGGGCGAGGTGCTCGTCCCGTGGTTCGCGGCGCTCAACAGTCACCTCGGCGACGGCTATCTGCTGGGCGACCGCCCCTGCCTCGCCGACTTCGCCATCTTCGGTGCCAACGCCGCACACTTCGTCGGCGACCCCTATTGCCGCGATTTGGCGGACGAGCACGGCCCCGCGGTGGTGGCCCATACACATCGGCTCCAGCAGCCTCAGAAGCAGACCTTCGGCGGCTGGCATGATCCCGACGATCTGCCCGACTCGCTGATCGACGTCATCGCCCAGGCCGGGCGGCACTACCTGCCTTGGGTTGCCGAAGCGACCGTTCAAGGATCGGCTGTGGTCGACTTCGGCGATGGCAGCAGTACCCGGATCGAATCCAGTCCCTTTCTTCGCGCGGCTCGTGGGGTGATGCTCGCCCGCTACGTCGAGGCCCGCTCTCCGGAGCTGGACCACATCCTCGAACGCGCCGGCGCGCTGCAGCATTTCGCCGACCATGTCGAGCAGGCAACGGCGGTTCCCGACGTGCGCCATCGGGCGCAGCCAACCGAGAACCGTCCGTACGAGGTCTCGTGAACAGGTGAGCGCCTGCAGATCTTGAGCACCTCCGACGACGTCATCGACGGCCTCCCCAACAATTCAGGAGGAGCGTGCCGAGTCACCTTGCGGTTCCACACGGCGAGGGCTGGCGAAAACGCCGATCAGCACACCCATCATTCGGCGCCTTCGACGAAGTGTTCGACGGCGTCGTCGACCTCGAGGAAGATGCTGTGGTCACCGAGGCGGTCGCCGAGGCCGGCCCGCTCGATCATGTCATGAATCGGCTGCCGCACCCTGGCGAACGCAACATCGACGTTGGCCTCGGCGAGGTCGTCGAGTAGTTCCTCGAGTTGCTGGATGGCGGTCGTGTCGATGTCGGAGACACCCTCAGCATCGATGACCAGCGCTGTGGCGGGTGGATCAGACGCGACGAGTCGTGCTTTGACGTCGCGGACGAAGAAGGCGGCGTTGGCGAAGAACAGCTCATCGTCGATGCGGTAGATCATCAGGCCGGGGATCGGATGGGCGTCATCGTGACGATCGAGGTCGCGGAACGTGTCGGTGCCCTCGATCAGGCCGAGTTCAGCGGTGTGTGGTCGAACGACTCGCGCCAGGGCCACGATCAACGACAGGCCGATGGCGAAGGCGATGCCGCCGAGCATGCCGAGCACCAGGACAGCGGCGACGGTTGCCGTTCCGAGCCAAAACTCTGAGCGCCGGATCTTCCAGAGCGCCTTGAAGTCGGCGACGTCGAACAGCCCGAGTCCGGCGACGATGACGATGCCGGCGAGCACTGCCTGCGGCAGTTTCTCGAACAGGCCGGTGAGGAAGAGCAGCGTCACGAGCACCAGGGCAGCGCAGATCACTCCGACCAGGTTGGATTTTCCGCCGGCGTCGGCCTGCACGAAGCTGCGTGACTGGCTGCCGTTGACGGGGATGCCCTGGAGGAAACCCGCTGCGAGGTTCGACGCGCCCACTGCCAGGAATTCCTGGTCGGCGTCGAGCGAGTAACCGCCGGTGGACGCCAGTGAGCGGGCGGTGAGAAAGCTGTCGGGATATGCGAGCAGCGCGATGCCGAGCGCGGGGAGCAGCAGCTGGGTGAACTGGTCGAACGTGACGTTCGGGACGCCGGGCACCGGCACACCAGATTCGATGCTCCCGACGATCGCAACGCCCTCTTGGTCGAGGTCGAAGATCGCAACCGCAGCGATACCGAGCACCACCGCAACGAGCGGTGCGGGGATCTTCGGGACGAACCGGCGCAATCCGAGGACGCCAACGACGGTTGCCAGCCCGATCATCGTGGTCAACCCGTGGGCGTCGCCGAGGTTGAGGACCACCGCGCCGATGTCGGTGGTGAAGAGGGTGGTGTCGATGTCGAGCCCGAACAGCGACTCGAGCTGGCTGATCACGATGATGATGCCCGACCCGAAGACGTACCCAGCGAGGATCGGTCGCGACAGGAACTCGCTGATGAATCCGATCCGCGCGATGAACCCGATCACGCACCACCCGCCGACCAACAGTGCGGCGAGTGAGGTCAGCTCGATCACGTCCTCGGGGCTGGTGACCAGCGGTGCGACCGCCGCGGCCGCCATCAGCGCGACGGTCGACTCGGCACCCATGTTCAGATCGCGGCAGGTTCCGAACAAGGCGTACGCCGCGAGAGCCGCCACGGCCGCGTACAGACCGTGCACCGAGGGCACGCCGGCGAGTGTCGCGTATGCCAGTGACTGAGGCACGACCACCGCCCAGACGGTGAGCGCAGCGCGCGAGTCGGCCAGGGCCGACGTGCGAACCCCGTCGGTGATGCTGGCCAGCCCCGGCAGGAAACGCCGGCCACCGGTTGCGGTCTTGGGCGCATGCAACGTCATAGAACCTGTGTCTTTTTCCGCGATTCGCGGCTCATGATCATCCGCAATTCCTCTTCTCAATCTGCCCGATATTGACGGTATAGCACGCCTCTCTGGGTAGCGAGCCAGGGAGGCGGAACGCTCGGGCTGCGGCGATATCGGCGAGTCGCCACATGTCTCGGTGCGTACCGTTTGAGACATGTATCGGCAGGCGATCGATGTGTGGTCGCCGACTGACAGCGGTGGGTCCGATCGGATACCGCAGACGCAGCCCGTAGGGCTCGGTCCTCGCATCGACACCGGTGCGTGTCCACGATGTCCCGCCCGAGATCGATGGAATCGTGCGCGGCGAGTGTCACGCCTGTCGACTCGTCGGGCGACCTGGGAGCCGGGCGATATCGGCGCTCGTGGTGCCGCCGAATGTGGCTCGTCGTTGGACCGGCTCGCCGCCTAGGTTGGCGTCGACGGAGCTTGCCCCTGCGGCGTGGCCGCATCGCGCCCAAGCGTCAACACCCATCAGAAAGGGTCACACCAATGACCGCAACGAACTACGCGTCAACCGACCACAGCGGCAATCCCGCCTTCAGTGACCGGGTCACCTCTGAGTACATGACCGCGCCGCTTGACCGCGTCGCCACAATGACTCGAGGCGGCGTCGCGATCAAGACGCTCGTCAACCTGGTGGTGCTTGTCGCCGCAGGTGCGTGGGGCTGGGCGTCGGCCACCGATCCCGTCGCCGCCGACATGGGCAGTGGCTACGCCAACGTCACGGTGACCATCCCCGGCGGGTTCTGGCTGGCGTCGTTCGGCGCCTTCTTCGTCGGCATCATCTGCGCGTTCAACCCTCGGCGGGCTGCGATCTTCGGCATCCTCTACGCCGTCCTCGAGGGATACGTGCTCGGCGCGATCTCGGCGATGTTCGAGGCCCAGACCGAAGGCATCGTCAGTGCCGCGATCCTCAGCACCGTCTGCGTCTTCTTCGTGGCCTGGCTCGTCTACGCGCTCGGCATCATCAAGCCAACTCGCAAGCTGGCCTTCGGCGTGACGGCAGCAATGGGCGGGTTGATGTTGCTCTACTTCTTCGTCTTCATCATGTCGATCTTCGACTGGGGTTGGCTCTACAGCGAGAGCTTCCGCACGATCGGGCTGGTCGTGACCGTCTTCGCGATCATCCTCGCTGCCTTGAGCCTGACGCTCGACTTCGGATCGATCGATGCTGGCGTCGAGGCCGGCGCGCCGAAGTTCATGGAGTGGTACAGCGCGTACGGCCTGATGGTCACGCTGATCTGGCTGTATCTGCTGCTCCTGCGACTCCTGGCTGTCCTCTCGCGCAATCGTTGACACTGGCCGGCTGTTCGTCGACGGCAAGCAGGTCGGCGAGGTCGACATGGACCCGACCGTGCCGTTCATCTTCTCGGCTGAGGGCCTGAGCGTCGGCTCGGACTACGGCGACAGCGTCGCCCACGAGAACTACCGGACGACGTTCGACTTCAACGGCCGACACCCGCCACGGTCTGTCGAAGCAGTAGGTCCAGCCAGTACGGAGCTCGGGATGGGAACCGAGATCCTCGACGCCGCCGGGTTCGCAACGTGTGTGCTCGCCGTCGGCGGGTCGACCCGAAGAGATCTTCCCAGCCGGGAAGCACCATCTCGGGGGTTGTCGGTGACGTTCTGATCCCAGGGCCGTGTCGGAGTGGTGTTGTCACCGGCGGCGTCGCCGAGGCTCTCGGGCGTTTCGGATCAGGCGATGAAGCGCAGCTTCGGTTTCGAGCGCCTGGTGACGTTGGTGATGGATCATGAGATGATGTTGTGGTTCGATGTGATTCACGAGCTGTCTCGCTTTCGTTGAAGTTGGTGGTTGTGTGAGTTCCACTGTGAAGAACCGCGGTGTTCGGATCATCGGGCGTGTTGATGATTGCAAATACGACCAAAGGTGATGTTGCCGTCTGTTCGCGTCCGCCGAAGGGTGGACTCGTGGCCCTCGTTCGCGCTGGTTGTCAACGGCCAGTGACCCGACGAATAACGCGGCGCGGAAGAAGCGATGCCGAGATCAATAACATTGCAAGAGCGCCCGCCAACGAGGGGTCTCCGGGCCGGAGTCGGCCGTCGCCGCCGCGATACCGAAATGTCGGGACCTCGGTGTCGAATGCAGACCGCACCGGATCGTCGACGACCTCGTAGACGAGTTCACCCATCCCGATGCTGAGCAGCGCGGCCGAAGCGAATCCAATCGCGAGCATGGCGGAACGTCAAAAACGCGTGGTCACCAATGACCACACGAGCGCAGCGGCGATCGCCCCGGCGCCGGAATGTCTTGTGACTCGGCCGGGAGATCGTCGCTGACGGCCGCACCGTCCTCGCTGAGGCCCAACAGCGCTGAGTCGAAGAGATTTGCTGCGCCAAGACCGCCCGCCATCACCGGCGACGGCACGAGGCTTCTCGACGTGGTCGTCACGGGCAGTCACAGTCGGGGTGAGCGAATCGATTGAGGAACACAAACCACAAGATCGTTGCGAACATCGTTCCCATCGCCGCTCCGGCAACGACGTCGAGCAGATTGTGCTCGCCGTAGTACAGGCGTGCGATACCGACGACGACCGCCCACACCACCGGGATTGGACGCCACCGGGGAGACAGGAATGCGGCCAGCAACATGCCGGGCGCGAACGCCGTCGTGGCCTGACCGGACGGAAAGCTCAAGCCCTCAAGACCCGGGCCGCCCACGTTGATCTCGGGCCCAATGGACACATATGGGCGCTCGCGTTGGACTCGT
>CAXMZV010000195.1:0-7364 GCA_964199985.1 Candidatus Ilumatobacter isfjordensis
GGCAGCACGCGCGATTTGGCGCATCTCGGCAACCACCACAGCGAGCACATCACCGAGGTACGAGGTGCGTCCGCCCTCGGGAATCATCACCGGCCAGTCCTTGTGAATGATCCCGACGCGGCGCGCGACGGGAATGTCGGCCGCGGTGAACACGCCGCGCACGCCATCCACAGCGTTGGCGGCCGTTGCGTCGATCGACCGAATGTCGGCGCGAGCGTGATCGGTCAACCGAAGGGCACCATGTAGGCAGCCCTCGGGGTTCATGTCGTCGATGAAGTCGCGCACACCAACCGACAACTCGCGACCTTCGTACTTGACGCCTCGAGTACCAACGCCCTTCGGCTGCACGACGACGGGCACGTTGTCCTGAGCGAGCGCCTCGACGGCGTCGAGCACCTTGATGTACCCGGTGCAGCGACACAGGTGTGCGCCGAGGTGCCGGGAGGCCTGCTCACGAGTGAGGTTGGTGCCGTTCTTGTCGATCAGGGCCTTGGTCCGCACGACGATGCCCGGCGTGCAGAACCCACACTGCAACGCTCCGCAGGCGGCAAATGCGTCGGCCATACGGTCGACCTCGGCTTGATCCATGCCTTCGAGGCTGACGACTTCGGAGCCAGCGACCTTCTCCATCGACGTCTGACACGACACACGTGCCTTGCCATCGATGAGCACGGTGCAACATCCACACTGACCGGTCGGCGAGCAGCCGTCCTTGGCCGACGTGATGCCCAGCTCCTCGCGCAGCGCTGCAAGCAGATGCGGGTGATCGTCGCGAGCCGTGACCGTCTCGCCGTTCAGGATGAATTCGCTCATTGCTCTCCCGCAGTCGGATTCGAGTTGGTGATCTGGGTGTACATCTCGGGTCGCCGGTATCGATCGAAGTCGAACAGTGTTTTCTTGTAGCGCTCGCACATGTCGAGGTCGCACCGCGCCGTGACCAGTTCGTCGTCGATCGTCGTCGCCTGTGCAACGACTTGGCCGGACGGAGCAATGATCGCCGTCTGGGCCAACGACTCGACGCCTTCTTCGATCCCACCCTTGGCGACGCCGACAACCCACGTACCGTTCTGGTAGGCACCCGCCTGCATGACGAGGTGGTTGTGGAAAGCCTGCAGCGGATTCTGCGACGGGTCGGGCGCGTAGTTGAGCGGCGTGTTGTACCCGATGAGCACCATCTCGACGCCTTGCAGACCCATCACCCGATACGTCTCGGGCCAGCGGCGGTCGTTGCAGATCGCCATGCCGAAGATGCCACCGAACGCCTCGTGCACGTGAAAGCCCTCAGGTGACTCTTCGAAGTAGCGCCGCTCGAGGTGCTGGAAGTTCCGCCACGGCTCGTGGTTCTCATGGCCCGGGATGTGCACCTTGCGGTAGCGGCCGACGATCTCACCCTCTCGGTCGACGAGGATGGACGTGTTGTAGCGGTGCTGCGTGCCATCGCCGTTCGGGTCGTTCGGGTCGGTGAGTTCGGCGTAACCGAGGTGGAACCCGACCTTCAGGCGTTTCGCCTCATCGAACAGCGGCTGCACGACGGGGTTGGGCATCTCGGTTTCGTAGTAGCTGTCGAGTTCGGTGGTGTCGCCAGCAATACCCGACTCATCGCCCTCGTCCAGGAACCAGCGCGGGAAGAACGTGGTCAGTGCCAACTCGGGGAACACGACGAGTTCGCAGCCGTGCTCGGCCCCTCGGCGGAGCAGCGTCAACAAACGCTCCACAACCTCGGCGCGCGTTTCATTGCGGGAGATCGGTCCCAACTGGGCCGCCCCGACGACAATCTCTCGGGTCATCCGAACTCAGTTTCTGCAAGTGTGAGCATGGTCTGGAGCAGCACGTTGGTCCCCGCCTCGAGATCTTTTGGCTCGGTGTGCTCGCTGACGTTGTGGCTGATGCCGTTGACGCTCTTGGTGAAGATCATTGCGGTCGGGCAGACACGGGCGAACATCTGCGCGTCGTGGCCGGCCCCCGACGGCATGCGACGCGATGACAGGCCGAGTGCGCCTGCCGACTGCTCGACGATGTCGATGACCCGGTCATCGAACTCGACGGGCTCGAATCGCGCCAGCATCCGAGTCTCGACGCCGACACCTTCGGCTTCGGCCGTGGTGGCGACGAAGCCCCGAAACTTCGTCTCGGCACGCTGCAGAGTCTCTTCGTGGGTGTTCCGCAAGTCCACGGTCATCGTTGCGATTGATGGCACCACGTTGACCAGGTTTGGTACGAGCGTGATTGCGCCCACGGTGCCCACCTGCGGTTCACCGAACTCGTCGGTGAGCTCGCGGACTTGGGCCGAAATGCGCGCTGCGACGTACCCGGGGTCGTGGCGGAGGCGCATCGGTGTGGTTCCCGCATGACACGACTCTCCGTTGAGCCTGAGTTCGGTCCACGAGATGCCCTGGACACCTTCGACCACGCCGATCGTGATGTCTTCGTCTTCCAACACCGGGCCCTGCTCGATGTGGAGCTCAACGTAGGCATGCGGCGCCGGGCCGGGCAGTGGCGCCGGGCCTGCATACCCAATGCGTTCGAGTTCGTCGCCGACCACAGCGCCATCAGCATCCTCGATCAGGAGCGCGTCCTCGATCGGCATGCCACCGACGTAGACCAGGCTGCCGAGCATGTCGGGCGGGAACCGGGCGCCTTCCTCGTCGGTGAAGAAACCAACAGCAAGCGGCCGGGCGAGTTCGAGTTCGCCGCGTTCGCTGGCAGCAATGACCGTCTCGATCACTTCGAGCCCACCGAGCACACCGAGGTTGCCGTCGTATCGACCGCCAGTTCCGACCGTGTCGATGTGCGAGCCGGTCATGACCGGCGCCACTCCGTCGAACCCCGGCATCGTGGCGATGACGTTGCCGATGCCGTCGATCGAGATCTCGAGGCCCAGGTCGCGCATCCAGGTCACGACAAGATCGCGGCCGGCTTTGTCTTCGTCGGTGAGCGCCAACCGGGCGCACCCGGTGGTGCCTTCGATGGCTCCGATCTCACCGAGGGCCATCAATCGCGACACGAGACGGTCACGGTCAATCCGCAGACCTGCAGCCACATCGGTGGTGCGGCGGTTGGGCTCGGCGTCGATCACGGGGCCGACAGTACCAAACGGCCTTTACAAAACGTCAAGCATCGATCTTCGGTTCATTGTGAGTTCATGGCGCTGTCACGCCCACTCCGGCGCCATTGGTACTCTGCGTCCATGGCCGAAGCACATCTCGAAGTCCTGGTGGAGCCATTCCGCGAGAACGACCCGGGCCCGCACGTTGCGGCTGTCCTTGAGGCGGCGGCCGCGGCCGGGCTCACCGCCGATATGGGACCGTTTGCCACGACGATCGACGGTGACATCGATCAACTCGCGGGCGCCATCGCCGACATGATTCGGGCCGGTTTCAGCAACGGCGCAACTGCGGTGCAGATGCGCATCGACGCCACCTGACCCCTCCACCTGGCTCCTCCGCTTGAGCCCAGTCAGCTGACGCGGGTGAGGATGCGGAGTGAGCCGGTCGCTGAACGCTCGACGAATCGATTCGACTCAATCGCCGGCAGGTAGATCTGTTCGTACGGCGGTCGCCCGCCGTCGGCAGGGTCAGGGAAAACGTCGTGGATTGCGAGCGTGCCGCCGACGGCGACGTGCGGGGTCCATCGTTCGTAGTCGAGGCGTGCAGGTTCTTCGCCGTGACCGCCGTCGATGAACAGAAGGCTCAGCGGAGTGGCCCACGACGTACCGATTCGCGGCGCCCGGCCAATGAGACCAACCACCGCATCTTCGAGTCCCGCGTCGTGAATCGTTGCGCGGAAAAACGGCAGCGTGTCCATCTTGGCGATGCGCTCGTCGACCACTTCGGTGTCGTGGTGTTCCCAACCGGACTGGTTCTCCTCGGACCCACGGTGATGGTCGAGCGCATACAGCACGGTGCCTGCCCGCTCGGCGACGTCGCCCAACCACACGGTTGACCGCCCGCAATACGAGCCGAGTTCAAGCATCGCCAGATCGGGGACAGCAGCCACGGCCTCCATCGCGGCAATCCAGAGAGCGTCGCCCTCGTCTTCGGGCATGAACCCCTTGGTCGACAGGGCAAGCGAACGACGCGGCTCAGTCAGCATGTCTCACAGTCAACAGGCTCCGCCCATGAGCGAAGCGAATCGGGCCACCGGCCCGAGAAAAGACCACCAACGAGAGCGTCGTTGCGGCGGCGAAGTCGCCGCGAACGCCCGAGGCGTCACCAACTGTCCCAGTGAATGATCGAGTCGGGATCCGGTCGACCAGCAGGCTTGAAGTCGGTGCCCTTCGTGTACGCGACCGGCGTCAGGCAGGCCTGCTGCACTTCGTCGAACGGCATGCCGACCACGTCGGCAATCTGTTGCTCCATCATCAAGCCAACCGTCGTCCAGCACGTCCCGAGGCCACGGGCACGCGCTGCAAGCATGAAGCTCCACATTGCGGGCAGCACATTGCCCATCGACGAGGCAGCGCGCATTGCCGGCACGTTCTCGAGCCGACCGGCCTTCGAGCACGCAATCACCAGCACCGGTGCGTCGCCCATGTGCTCCGCGAGGTACTCGGCTGATTCGGTGACACGCATCTGCTGCGCCTGTGCCTCCTCGGTCTCCTTCTGGATCGAACCGGCATACACGCCATCCATTGATCGGTAGACGTCGAAACACTGCCGGTAGATATCGCCGATCGCCCGCCGCTTCGCCTCATCGCGCACGACCACGAACTGCATCGTCATGTTGTTCGAACCCGACGGGCTCTGCATGGCCATCGCGACGCATTCACGGATGGTGTCATCGGGCACCGGCCGATCCATGTCGAGCCGCTTGCGAACCGCACGCGTGGTCGACAGCAGCTGGTCGGGAGTGAGATCGAGTTGCTCCATTGAGCAAATGTAGGCCCGTCGTTCCTCCTCCAGCCTGGTCGGCCAGCTGACCGGCAGGATCAGCAGCAGAGAAGGGCGAACGACCCGACTGGTCGAACCGACGTCCGCTTCTGCACCAAGGCGTGGCACCATTGGTGAGGCATGACCGATGACGCGGCGACTGACCCAAATCCTGACGACCACCAGGCAGCGCTTGACGACTTGGTGCAGTTGCTCGACCTCGAGGTGATCGAGGTCAACATGTTCCGCGGGGTATCAACCGATGAGAATCGGCAACGAGTCTTCGGCGGCCAAGTCGCCGGCCAAGCGCTGGTGGCCGCAGCTCGCACGATCGAGGAACCCGAGCGGATGGTGCACTCGCTCCACGCCTACTTTTTGCGTCCGGGCGATCCGAAGACTCCAATTCTGTACGAGGTCGATCGCATCCGCGATGGGCGCAGCTTCAGCACACGCCGCGTCGTGGCGATCCAACACGGCAAGGCGATCTTCAACCTGCAGGCGAGCTTCCACAACGAAGAGCCCGGCCCCGACCACCAGGTCGACATGCCGACCGGCATGGCCAGTCCTGAGTCGCTGCCGAACTTCAAGACGCGCATGGCTCCCTACGCCGACCAGATCGGCGACTGGTACGACCAGCCGCGCCCGATCGATGTGCGCTACGTCAACGGCGACCCGATGTCCCGAAAGGGGAATCCGTCATCGACGCAGCAGGTCTGGCTCCGCGCGAACGGTGTGCTCCCCGACGATCTCGTGCTCCATGCCTGCATCGTCACGTACGCGAGCGACATGACGTTGCTCGACACCACGGTGCTCCCCTTCGGATTGGCCTGGGACAGCCCCGGTATGCAGATGGCCAGCCTCGACCATGCGATGTGGTTCCACCGGCCGTTCCGCGCCGACGACTGGCTGCTGTACGACCAGGTTGCGCAAAGCACCACCTCAGCGCGCGGCTTGGCACGCGGGTCGATCTTCACTTCCGACGGCCAACTTGGAATCAGCGTCGTCCAGGAGGGACTCACACGGGTGGGTCGATCGTGACACGACGAGCTACCACCGGTGCCGTGCTCGGCGCTGCGCTGCTCATCGCCGCATGTGGCGGCGGCGACGGTGGCGATGGCGAGAGCCCCGGCACCAACCCGCCAAACAACCCGTCGGCAACCTTTGCCACGGTGCCCGATACGTCGACCGAAGCGGCCTCGACCGAAGCTGCGCCGGTGACCGAGCCGTCGACCACCTCGACCGCACCGGCGCCCACGACAACAGTCCCCCTCGAACCAACGGGGAACATCGACCTCCCCACCGCGTCGCCCGAGGAGTTGGCGACCGGCCCCTCCACCACGGTGGCAACCGGGCCGCTGCCGGTTCCATCCGTCGCGCTCGTCGAGGTCGCTCAATTCGACACGCCGATCGAGCTCACGACTCGTCCCGGCGATGTCCGGAGTTTTGTCGTTGAGCAGGGCGGCCGCGTGCTGGCCTTCGACGATCTGTCGACCGAGGTCGTGCTCGACATCACCGACCTGACCGCCGTCAACGGCGAGCAGGGGTTGTTGGGTGCCGCATTCGATCCGGCTGCAGATAGCGCCTACGTCCACTACAACAACGAGTCGGGCGACACAGTGCTCGCCGAGTACGCGATCGACCCGGTCACGGCTGTCTTCGACGTCGAGTCCCGTCGGGAAGTCCTGACCGTCGAGCAGCCATTCGGCAATCACAACGGCGGCGAGTTGACGTTCGGACCGGATGGCTATCTCTACCTCGCACTTGGCGATGGCGGGTCAGCGAACGATCCCGAGCGCAACTCGTTGGCGGTGTCCAGCCGCCTCGGCAAGATTCTGCGGATCGATCCGCAGCCGACGGGCGATGCGCCATTCGCCACGCCGCCCGACAATCCGTTCGTCGACGTCGATGGCGCCGACCCAGCGATCTGGGCGCTCGGGCTGCGCAACCCGTGGAAGTTCTCGTTCGACACGCTCACCGGTGACCTGTGGATTGCAGACGTCGGCCAAGGCGACATCGAAGAGATCAACTTCGCGCCAGCCACCAACGGCCAAGGGGCGGGCAAAGGACTGTCGTTCGGATGGAGCGCCTTTGAGGGATCAGAACGGTTCAACACCGACCAGGACGACGCCGGGCACACCGGACCGGTCGTCGAATACACCCACGACGACGGCGACTGCTCGGTAAGCGGCGGCGCGGTCTACCGCGGCGACGTCATCGCCGATCTGTTCGGCTGGTACGTCTACGGCGACTTCTGCTCGGGGCGCATCTGGGGATACGACCCCACGTCGCAGCCAGGCGCGCCGATCGTCATCGAGCTCGCCGAACTTGGCAATCTTGCCGCGATCGCTGTTGGCGGCGAAGGTGACCTGTTCGCCGTGAGCAACGCCGGCACGGTCAGCCGCTTCTCCCCCACCTGACGCGTTCACCCAGTTCCATCGCATTGCCGTTTGCGTGCGGATTTCTGCGGACCGTTCCGCAGAAATCTGCACGCAAACG
>CAXMZV010000196.1:0-7362 GCA_964199985.1 Candidatus Ilumatobacter isfjordensis
CATTGATCCGGGAACGACCCGTCCGACTCATTGCGAGCGACCTCGACGGCACGCTCTTCGGACCGGATCACCATCTCACTCCGCGCACGATTGCAGCGGTACAAGCGGCCGTGGCGGCAGGCATTCATGTGGTCGCCGCAACCGGTCGGTCGACGACGTCAGCGGTGCCACGGCTCGCCCCCGTCGAAGTGATCGACACTGCCGTCTGCTCAAACGGGTCACTGATCCACGACCTTCAGGCGGGCCACACCACCGATCGTTTTCCGATCGACCCCGCAATGGTCAATCGGCTGCTTGCATCGGTGTCGGCCATCGATGACCGGTTCGCCTTCTGTTGGGAGACGGACCATGGCAACGGGTGGGACGATGCATTCGACGACATCGCGTTCGTGCATGAAGATCTCGGCGAAGAGCGTGGACTTGCTCGCCGTCCGATCACGTCGGACCGCACCACCAAGATCATGGTCCGCCATCCTGAGATCACGCAGGAGGAACTGCGCGAGTTCCTCGTTCCGCGTTTGGTTGACCCGTTGACCGTTTCGACCAGTGGCGTGCAATTCGTCGAGATCACCGGTGTCGGCATCAACAAAGCAACCGGGGTTGCGGCGTTGGGCGCACGATGGGGAATCGATCAGCGCGATGTGGTGGCGTTCGGCGACAACCACAACGATGCCGACATGCTCGAGTGGGCGGGCCGTGGCATCGCGATGGGCGACGCCTCCGAGGCAGCCCTGGCTGCGGCCGACCACGTGATCGGCACGAATGCCGACGACGCCGTCGCGCGGTGGATCGAAGATCTGCTCAGCACAGCCTGAGCCACAAGCGGGTGCGAGGATCGTGCGATGTCAAACACGTCGCCCACTCCCCTGCGCTGGGGTATCACCTCGACCGGCAGTATCGCCGGGCAGATGACTCGAGCGCTCCGCGCGTTACCCGATGCGGACGTGGTTGCGGTCGGGTCACGATCGCAGGAGTCGGCCGATCGATTCGCGTCTGAATTCGACATCGAACGGGCGCACCGAACCCACGCTGATCTCTGCGCTGACCCGAACGTCGACATCATCTACGTCGCATCACCGCACAGCGAGCATCGCGAGATGACGATCGCCGCGCTCAATGCCGGCAAGCACGTTGTGTGCGAGAAGGCCTTTGCGCTCAATGTCGGAGAGGCCGAGGAGATGATCGAGGCAGCGCGTCGCACAGGACAATTCCTGATGGAAGCGATGTGGACCTGGTTCATTCCTGCGGTCGTCGAGATTCGTCGCCGGGTCGCCTCCGGCGAGATTGGCGACGTGGTCAGCGTCGATGCCGACTTCTGTCTGCACATCCCCGAGCCGGATGGCCGCCACCGCCGAGCCGACCTCGCCGGTGGCGCCCTGCTCGACCTGGGCATCTACCCGCTGACCTTTCCCTGCTTCGTCCTCGATGAGTATCCGTCTGACGTCAAGGCGATCGGCCGGCTCACCGACGGTGGAGTCGATGCGACCGTTGCGGGGGTTGCGGCATTCCCGAGCGGAGCAATCAGCACGTTCCAGACCTCGCTCGACGCGACCAGTGGGATGGGCGCACGAATCGTCGGAACGAAGGGCCGTATCGATGTGAAGCCGCCGTTCTGGTTCGCCTCGAAGTTCACGGTGCACACGATGGGCGCTGATCCGGAGCGGGTGGAGATGCCGAACGAGGGGCTGGCGCATGAAGCAGCTCATGCAATGCAGCGCATTCGTGACGGCCACCCGCAGAGCGATGTGGTCACGTGGGAGGCGACCATACAGACCATGCGCCTCCTCGATGAGGTGCGCCGGCAGGTCGGCGTGATCTACCCCTCCGAGCGCTGAAGAGCGCGACGCGAGGACACGAAACCGTAGACAGCGGCGCCGACCCAGATGACCGCGAGCAGGATCACGATCGAGTTCGTGTAGTTGCGGGGCAGGATCGTGTCGTTGTTCAGCCGATCGCCGTAGCGCCGCCCGACCGGCAGCCACATCACGACAATGATCGCCGTGGTCCAGCCCGCCCATCGGATCCAGAACGGAACCTCACGCCCGATGATCCGAGACAGGAGCCAGCCGGTGCCGACCGACACCGCCAGCCACACCACGTCGTGGGCGATGATGACGATGGCGGCCAGTCGGACGGTGTTGAACCATTCGGCCTCGTCGTCAGCGACCAGCAGGCGGGCTCCGTAGATGATGATCGCCCAACCGAGGACGGTGCCGACCCAGAAGAGGAAGCCGTACTTGTTCCCTTCGTCGCTGTGGGTTGCGTCACTCATTTGACGATCACCTTCGAGAGCCATTTGGTTTGGTTGACACCTGGTCGAGCCGGTGCCATGAGCCGAATCGGGAACCCGTGGTCGAGGTGCAGCGGTTCGCCGTTGACCTCCATCGCGAGCAGTGTCTGGTCCTGCTGGGACAAGTCCTTCGACACTGTTGAGGTGCCATACCGTCGGCCTGGCGCCGACTCTTCTTGGAGCGACACAACGTCGACTTCGCGTGGTTCGTCGATACCCGCGGCGGCCAGGAGGCCTCGCAGACGCACCCCCCGCCACGACTCGTTGGCACTCCAGCCTTCGACGCAGGCGATGGGAATCTCGTGTTCGTGCTGTTCCATTGCCTGCAGGTCGGCGAGCGAGAACGATGCCAGCTCCGTGCCATCGGCCATCTCGACGGTGAGCCGATAGTCCGGGCTCTCAGCGCGTGAGCGGACGCCGATCGATGCTGCCGTTCGATTCACCGGGAATCCCTGTGGGCCGGCGTTCGGGTGCCGTGCGGAGAGGACGCTCGCACCGCGCAACGGGTAGATCGTGGCGCCCGCGATGCTGACGCCAACCAGGCCGGTGGCTGCTGCGACGCCTCCGAGGAAACGGCGACGATCGAGGGTGGCCTCGGCCGACTCGTTCGCAATTTCTTCCTTGCGGAGCACCCGCCGCGTCGTGGAGATCTTGGCGAAGATGTGCGCGAGCAGTGCGCCGACCACGACGATGGCCATCTTGCCGTGCGCGGCCGGGAAGAAGTAGCCGATGTCGATGCCGTAGAACTCCTGCGGATACCAGTACGCCACGTTGGTGACGCCGCTGAACAGCATGAAGATCGAGCCGCCGACGAGGGGCAGCAGGCTGATCCGCTCGACGAGATGCGCAAACGACGTCACGAACGGTCGCTGGACGAGTTTCGGGGCGACAGCGCGCAGCTTGGCCAGCAGGAGTGGGACGGCGATCACGCCGCTGATGAGGTGTGTTCCTTGCGTCAGCCGGAAGAGGCCGGTCGGCCCCGCCGGCCACCACCCCTGGTTGGTGCTCGCTCCCCATGAGCACAGCCCCGTGAGCGCACAGGTGTAGAAGCTGATGCCGAGGGCGATGCCGAGAATTGCGGCGCGGCGGTCGTCGACCGGCGCTGCTTCAACATCGCTGATGGCGTCAGTGGCGATTTTGGTGATCGCGTTGGTCATCCAACTCGCTCCAATTCGACGACCAGGCGGTCATCGATCTCGTGAACGTGTTCGCATCGCCAGCCGGACCCGGCAATCAGTGCGTCAAGTGACATGATCGACACGGTGGCCCAGGGGAACGGTGCGCCGATCTCGCCGGCGTGGTGTTCGCGCACGATCATCTGGAGGTTTCCACCGAACCGCTCCACTTCAAGCAGCGCATGCCCGCCGATCGTGACGATGGTGCGGAGGCGTTCGAGCAGTTTGGCAGGGTCGCCGCCGATGCCGATGTTGCCGTCGAGGAGGAGGACCTCGTGCCAGCGCCCCTCGAACGGCACCGGGTCGAACATGCTCTGGTGCACGCACCATGCTCCGTTCGTCCGTGCCAAGTCGACGAGCGCGGCATTGGCATCGAGCCCGAGTGCCGGGATGCCCCGCTGGCGGAGGTAGGCAGCCGCTCGACCGGGGCCGCAGCCGACGTCCAAAACTGGCCCGGTCAACCGCTTCAGGAACCGACGTTCTGAGCGCGATGGTGCGGCGCAATAGCGGGCGACATCAAGACCAATCTCGACTCCGCACTCTGACACGAGCAGGGGTTGCTCCGGTGTTGCGGATCGACCTTCAAACATGAGTCCAGACCATAGGAAATGGCAGGTGAACGACTACGTTCCACGCAGGAGACATTCCAGAAACTTCCCCATGAGCTGCCATTGCCTCGATTTCGTTTTGCGTAGCGTCACCTGATGCGCAACGTCGGCCACGGTTCGGATGCCACCGTCGAGTGGATGACCGCCGACATCGCGAAGCGCTGCCGAGCGGCGCTCCAGAGTCTCGAAACGGGGCCGGGATCGGCCAACCAACTCGGCAACGCAGCAATGTTGTTACGCGGTGCCGCCGGTGACCTCGTGGCCCTCGTCGAGTTGGTCGAGGGACCCGAGGCGGCGGCACACGTGCGATCTGAGGACCAGCGGGAGTTCGACCTGTCGTTCCGTAATGTGAGCGAACAACGCCCGCTCGATTGATTCACTCGGGGTAGTCGGCGTAGGACGCCTTGAACACTCCCTGGTGTAGGAGCACGGTTGCTGCATGCACGCCGGTCTCCGCGTCGGTCACTGTGGTCTCGGTCCACCATGACTCGACTCGGCGGCTCTGTCCGAGTCCGACGACCTGGTGATCGAGCCGGTACGGGCGGCCGACGAAGACGGGTCCGTCGACGTATCGCACTTCGAGATCGATGAACAGTCCGACCGACGGACGTCGAATCGGAAGACGCGGTCCGGCTTTGTGCGCCAGCACGCTCAACATCTCGGTCGGCACGATCGGTGCACCCCACGGGTTGGACCCATCCGCATCGAACCAGGACGACGGCTCGGTCATGCGGTCGAGCTTCTGCTGCAGCGTGAAGGGGTAGAGCGGTCCGTTGTGCTCATCGAACCCCATGGTGACGATGACCTCTCCACCATCGGAGTGAGTCTCCATCCCGATGGACAACTGGTCGATGATGTGCAGCTCGCCGGGGTCGCCCAGGCCGCGCTGGCGTCGTTCGTCGAGGTCGGTGGTGTCGTCGGTGCCCACCGAAGCGGTACCCGTCAGCACCGGTGTCCCGTCGGCCTTCTCGGCACCGATGGTCGCACCGGCGGCAGTGCTCGGAGTCAGTGCCGCACGCACTTCCTCGCCTTCGATGACCATGTTGAGGAAGTGCGCACTGATGCAACCGTCTTCGAACCAACGCTGCCCCCACAGGCACAGGCCGAGCGGATCGAACTGGCTGAAGTGGGTCGGCCCCTCAATTGGCGCACCGACCAAACCGAGCTTGTCGGCCGTGTCGTCATCGTGCACGCTGGTCTGTCCACCGATGTCCTGCTCGGCCAGCATCTGGGCAGGAGCACGCAGCGGTCCCACCAGCGAGATCGGCGTGTCGAAGGCAGCATCGCTCATGGCGCACATCGTGTCAGGCAGTGTCACCCTCGGCGACATCGGCGACACCGTGTGCTGTCACGCGAATGACGGGACGGCCGGCGAGACGCTGGCCCGACGCATCGACATCGGTGAGTCCGGCTGCAGTGAGCAAGTCACCCATCTGATCCGCTTCGACCATGGTGAAGCCATGATGTTCGGGACCGTGGTCTGCGCCGAAGCGTTCGTGGTCCGGATGCGACGGATCGGTGAACAGCTCGTCGACCAGAACGACTCGTCCACCGGGTCGGAGGACGCGGGCAATCTCGGCCACGCCGCGTTCGACGTCGACCCAGTGATGCATTGTGTTCACCGCGAAGATGGCATCGGCGGTTCGGTCGTCGGCCGGAATTTGCTCTGCTGTCCCGTCAAGGACCTCGACGCTGGTCCGGCTCTTACTGAACATGCGTCGCAGCTGGAGTGTCCGACGCATGAAGGGTGTGGGCTCGACCGCGAGCACAGAGGCGCCCGTCTTCGCTGCGCCCATTGCGCCTGCGCCCATCCCTGCACCGATGTCGACGACTCGTTCGCCCGCCTGTGGGTCGACGAGATCGATCACGGCGTCGTTGATCGGCGATCGCCACATCCGAGGTAACTGACGCAGGTACCGGAGCGCACCCCTGATCCCCTGATCATTGTGGTGTCCGTGCTCGTGTTCATTCGTCATGCACTCATTCTCGCTGAATGCCGGATCAACGGGCGACAGCGCTCAGCCGTCCCATGAACATTGGCCAGCCGGTTCGGTGCGATGGCAGGTGTTCGGTGGGCAGGTTGCGGTGCTCGACTTCAACCAGCGTGCCACCTTCCGGCGTGGGGGTCAGACTGAACTCCACCTCGGTCGATCCCGGCGGCAGCGTCGTCGAGCCTGCGTGCCCCCTAGACACCACCACCCTCTCAGTCGGGGTGACTTCGAGATACCGGCCGCGAACCGGGATGCCTTCGATGTCGAGGGTGAACTCGCCACCGGGCTGGGCGTCGAGGAGGGCATAGTCACCAATCCAGCTGACGAGAAGTTCTGCCTGGATGAAGTATTCGAAGACCTCTTCAGGCGGTGCAGGAACCTCGATCGAGCACGAGAACGTGCCGGTCACGTGTCGTCGTCCGTGAGAGCGGCGCGCAGTTTCTCGAGTCCGTTCGGCCAGAGGTCGGCGACGAAGGAACCAACCGAGTCGAAGCCGTCGGGGTTGATCGCATACAGGTGTCGTCGGCCTTGCTGTTGCATGTCGACCAGGCCGGCGTCCTTCAACACTTGGAGGTGATGTGAGACCGCTTGTTGGCTGGACCCACAGCCCTCGGCGATGGCCCCGACCGACAACGGCTCGTTGCGAACGAGTCGGAGGATCTGTTGACGCTGAGGTGCAGCGAGAGCTGCGAAGACGTTGTCTGCCGACACATCCCCATCATGGCGCACCAACACGCGTTACACAAGTGGTGACTTGTGTAACTGATACACAAGCATTAGTTTGTGCAAACACGACTTAGTGCATTGCAAGTCGACGACGAACAGGAGCACCAATCATGGACATGCGAGACATCAACAAGAACGTCATCGACGAGTTCCGCGCAAACGCCGGTCAACTCGCAGGCCCGATGGCGGGGGCGCCCATCATCTTGTTGACGACCACCGGGCGTTGTAGCGGGACTTCCCACACGACACCCGTCGGCTTCGTCGACGCCGACGGTCGTCTCGCTGTAGCAGCCGCCAATGGCGGCTCTGACGCCAATCCCGATTGGTACCTGAACCTCGAGCAGGACGATCAGGTCATCATCGAGGTCGGCGGAACATCCATCCCATCAACTGCCAGGGTCGTCTCGGGCGCCGAACGAGCGAACCTCCTCGGGCGGTTGAGTGAGAGCCTTCCGGGCATGAGCGACCATGTCTCGGCCACGACTCGGGACATCCCCGTCGTCCTCTTCGACGAAGCGAGTTAGTGCCCCACGCGGTCCCGCGAATCCCGGGACTGGGCGGTCTCAAGCGCG
>CAXMZV010000197.1:0-7360 GCA_964199985.1 Candidatus Ilumatobacter isfjordensis
TCGTTGCGCTGCGACTCGAAGTTGACGAGCACTGCTTCGGCGTTGAGTGGCGTCCCGTCGTGGAACGTGATGCCTTCACGCAGCTTCACGGTCCACACGGTGAAGTCGTCGTTCGGCGTGATCGACTGGGCGAGGTAGGGGACGGCGACGCCGTCAGGGGTGTACGCAGCGAGGGTGTCGAACACCGCGTTGCTCATCGTCAACCCGGGCGAGGACAGCGACGAGGTGGCCGGGTTGATGCCGTTCACGTCGGCTTCAAGCGCGTAGCGGAGCGTGCCGCCCTGTGTCGGACCGGCCTCTTCGTCATCGACGACCACGTCGTCGGTCTCGATCTCCTGATCGACTTCGACGCTGTCGGCGGGCTCCGCTTCGGCGTCCGGCTCGGCGTCCGGCTCGGGCTCGGCGTCCGGCTCGGCGTCCGGCTCGGACGCTTCGGTATTGTCGGTACCGGTGTCGTTGTCGGCATCGCCGTCACTGCTGCCGCATGCTGCAGCAACGAGCGAGAAGCTCACCAGCGCGGCGATTCCCAACTTCGTGGCACTTCGAGACGATCGTGTCTTCATTCGATTCCCCCATTGTTTGTGGTCGAATTGTGTGTGTGTTTACTGGTCGTGACTGCGGTCACGCAGAGCGGACTGTAGACGGTCGGTGCGGCTCGGCATCAACGCGAACTCAAGAAACTTGCACGACGCAATCACATTACAACGTTGTGCCTGTCGACCCGGCAGGTGACACTGCGGTGATGGCGCACGAGACCACCTCGAAGCGACCTGAGTGGCGCCGGACTCCCGCAGCATCCCGCTTGTCCCACGCCAATCCGCAGCGTGCTGAGGTCCTGGCTCGCCATGACGCCTCGCTCGATGCTGGACTGCCGACGTACGCCGATCCGGTGAGCGGGTTCAGCGTGTTCAACGCTGACTTTCTTGCGGCGCGTGGCGACTGCTGCGACTCGGGCTGCCGGCACTGCCCCTTTGTCGACTGATCCCGCCGCTGCGCGAGAGTGAGGGCATGGGCAACGCGCTGTCTCTTGATCAACCGTCCAACAAGGAATTGCTGAAGGCGCTGCGCGTCGACGGCGGCAAGGGGAGCGCGCTCCTCGAGGACCGTGATGCTGGCGAAACGTTTGGGTGGGACAAGGAACAGGCGGTTGTCGACTTCGCTGCCGAGATGGCCGAGCTGGTCGAACTCCAGAAGCGTCTCTTCGCCGACGGCTCGAAGTCGGTCTTGTTCATTCTGCAGGCCATGGATGCGGCAGGCAAAGACAGCACGATTCGAAGTGTGTTCAGCGGGCTGAATCCTGCGGGCGTCGACGTGAACCCGTTCGGCGTGCCGACCGAGGAGGAACGTGGGCACGACTACCTGTGGCGGATTCACCATCACGCACCAGCGGATGGGCGTATCGGCGTGTTCAACCGGTCGCACTACGAAGACGTGCTCGTCGTTCGGGTCAAGGGCTTTGCCGGCGAGAAAGTGTGGAAGCGCCGCTATGACCACATTGCCAACTTCGAACAGATGCTCGCCGACGAAGGCACCACGATCATCAAGGTGTTCTTGAACGTGTCGCGCGACAAGCAGAAGGAGCGATTCCGAGAGCGACTCGATCGGCCGGACAAGAACTGGAAGTTCCGTGCCGGCGACCTCGACGACCGCAAGCTGTGGCCGGAATTCATGAAGGCCTACACCGACGCACTCGAGAAGACGTCGACCGACGACGCACCGTGGTACGTCGTGCCCGCCGATCGTAAGTGGGCGCGCAACGTGTGCATTGCGCGCATCCTTCGGCACCACCTCGAGGAGATCAACCCGCAGTACCCGAAGCCCGAGGAAGGTCTCGATCAGATCGTGATCGACTGAAGCCTCGGCCGGGTCGACGTTTTGTGGGCTTGACGTTTTGTACAGTCGAGGGATGCCGGTGATGCACCCCACGACAATCGAAGAGGCCACAGCGCTGCTCGCTGACCATCCGAGTGCGATGCTGCTCGCTGGCGGCACCGACGCAATGGTCGAGATCAACGACGGGCATCGGCGACCGGCCGACTCGGTCGTGGTGGTGAACCGGATTGCCGCCTTGCGGTCCTGGCGACACGACCCGGCGGCAAAGACACTCACCGTTGGCGCAGGCGTGACCTACACCGAGCTGATGCGTGAGCCGATTTCGGCGCTCGTGCCCGCCCTCGCCGAGGCGTCGCGCACGGTCGGTTCCCCGCAGATCCGCAACGCCGGAACGCTCGGGGGCAACTTGGGCACGTCCTCACCAGCGGGCGACGGTCTGCCGGTGCTCGCCGCACTCGACGCCACGCTCACGCTGGCGTCGGCGACCGGCAGCCGAACGATGGCCGTGACTGACTTCATGGTGGGCGTCAAACGCACGGCAATCGAGCCCGGCGAGATGATCACCGAGATCATGCTCCCCGTTGTTGACGGCTGGCAGGGCTACGCCAAGGTCGGCGTGCGCAACGCGATGGTCATCGCCGTGGCGAGCGTCGCGTTGGTGGTCGATCGCGAGCACAAGCGCGTGGCCGTGGCACTCGGGTCCGTCGGGCCGACGATCCTGCGGTGTCGTGAAGCCGAGGCATTTCTTGCTTCGTCGATCGACTGGGCAACACTGACGGCGCCGCCTGACGCACTCGAGGGTTTCGGAGCAAGCGTCTCTGCGACCAGCCGGCCGATCACCGACCATCGCTCGACCGCCGACTACCGCCGACACGCCGTGGGTGTGTTGGCCAAACGGCTCGCCCGGCGAGCAGGAGCGTCGTCATGAACGAGATCTTCACTTTGCATGTCAACGGCGAGGACCGCAAGGTACGCGATTCGTGGCTTGGTGAGAACCTCCTCGACGTCTTGCGCGATCGACTCGGCCTCATGGGCGCCAAAGGCGCATGCGAACAGGGAGAGTGTGGCTCATGCAGCGTGCTCGTCGACGACGAACTCGTCTGCTCGTGCCTCGTCATGGCAGCAACTGCGACGGGGCAGGCCATCACGACCGTCGAAGGGGTGGCGCCTGTCGGCGCTCCAAGTGACGTGCAGCAGGCGTTCGTCGACGCAGGTGCGGTGCAGTGTGGGTTCTGCACGCCCGGCCTGATCATGGCCGTCCACGACTTGCTCGAACGCTCGCCCGAGCCGGGTGACACCGAGATTCGTGAAGAACTGGCGGGCAACGTGTGCCGCTGTACCGGCTACGGCCGGATCATCGATGCTGTGCAACAGGTCGCCGTCACCCGACGATCTGCCGGCGGCGAGGCGGGAGCATCGGCATGAGCGTCATCGAGCAGACCACCACGGGGCCACGCCATGGTGAACTGGGTACGTCGCCCACGCGTCCCGACGGCATCGAGAAGGTGCAGGGCACCTACGCCTTCTCATCCGACATCTCGGCGGATGGCTGCCTCTTTGGGGTGACGCTGCGCTCGCCACATCCGTACGCACGCATTCTGTCCATCGACCTGTCCGCTGCCTGGAAGATCGACGGCGTGCAAGCGATCGTCACTGCCGAGGATGTCCCCGGCCAGATGATGTACGGGCTCATTTCACAGGACCAGCCGGTGTTCGCCTCCGATGTGGTCCGCTATGTCGGCGAGCCGGTCGCCGCGCTCGCAGCCGACGACCCCGAGGTCGCTCGCCGCGGCCTGGAAGCCATCGTGGTCGAGTACGAGGTGCTGAACCCGTTGCTCGACGCCGACGAGGCCATCAGTGGCGAGCGCGACCCCATTCACCCCGACGGCAACGTGATCCGTCACCAGCGAATCCTGCACGGCGATGCTGAAGCAACCGGCGACGTGGTCATCGAGGGCACGTACGAGATCGGCATGCAAGATCAGGCATTTCTGGGGCTCGAGGCCGCACTCGCACTCCCGGACTCGGGCGGCAAGGGCATTGAGCTGCACGTCGCGACGCAGTGGCTCCACGAAGACCGGCACCAGATCGCGGCCTGTCTCGGATTCGACGAGGAGAATGTGCGGCTCGTGCTCGGTGGTGTGGGCGGTGCCTTCGGCGCACGTGAAGACATCAGTCTGCAAGTGCACTGCTGCCTCCTCGCGTTACGGGTCAGCCGACCGGTGCGCATGGCGTACAGCCGCGGTGAGAGCTTCCTCGGACACGTCCATCGGCACCCTGCGTCGATTTGGATGCGCCACCACGCCACCGCCGAAGGCGAGATCGTGAAGATCGAGTCGAAGATGGTGTTCGACGGGGGAGCGTACGCGTCGACATCGTCGGCGGTGCTGATCAATGCGATCACGCTGGCGCAGGGCCCGTACCGCTGTTCAAACGCCGTCGTAGACGGCTGGGCCGTGCGAACGAACCACTTGCCGTGCGGCGCAATGCGCGGGTTCGGTGCCGTGCAGGCGTGCTTCGCGTACGAGTCGCAGATGGACAAGCTCGCAGTAGCCTGTGGCATTGATCCGTTCGACATCAGGTTGCTCAACGCGATGACGACGGGCGACACGCTGATCACGGGACAGCCCGTGTTGAACGTGGCCCCTGTCGAAGAGTGCCTTCGCGAGACCAGTGCGCTGCCCCTGCCCGACCAGCCCGTCGGCGGTCTCCCGTTGCCCGACGGGTCGCGGGACGCAATGAAGCTGCCGGGCGGGGCTGGTCGAACCGCTGATGCTGGCGACGTCGTGCGTGGCATCGGCTGGGGTGTGTCGATCAAAAACCTGATGTACTCCGAGGCCTTCGACGACTACGCAACCGCTCGATGCCGACTTGTCGACGGCCCCGATGGGGTCCACGTGCACTTGAAATTTGCCACGTCCGAGGTCGGTCAGGGCTTCGTCACGCTCGCTCCGCAGATCGCCCGCACTGTGCTGGGCATCGATGCTGTGCGGCTCGATCCGATCGACACACAGGTCGGTTCAGCAGGGTCGACATCGGCATCGCGCCAGACCTGGATGAGTGGCGGAGCAGTCAACAAGGCCTGTGAAGCGGTACGCGACCTCGTCTTCGAACAGGTTGCCTCCGCCAAGGGATGGGAAGCCTCGAACCTTTTTGTCGACGGCACCGACATCGTCGATCCGGCCAGTGGATCCCGGCTCGACGCCGCCACGGCCTGTGCCGGATTGGACATCGACGAGACCGTTGAGTACCGGCATCCGCCGACCACCGAGATCGATGAGAACGGTCAAGGCAACCCCCACACCGCATTCGCCTTCGTGGCCCACCGTGCGGTCGTTGATGTCGACCCCGAACTCGGCCTGGTCAAGGTCGTGCAGATCGCCACCGCCCAAGACGTGGGCCGAGCGCTGAACCCGCTCTCGGTCGTCGGCCAGATCGAAGGGGGCATCGCCCAGGGTCTCGGGCTGGCCGTGATGGAGGAGATCATCCAAATCGACGGTGTCATTCGCAACGGCAACTTCACCGACTACCTCCTGCCGACGTTCCTCGACATGCCGCCGGTCCTCGCCACGCTGATCGAGCAGCCCGACCCGCTCGCGCCATTGGGAGCGAAGGGTGTTGGCGAACCGCCATGCATCTCCTCGACGCCCGCCGTCGTCGCCGCAATTCGTGACGCGTTGGCTCAAGCAGGTGTTGATGCGCCGCTCGACCGCGTTCCCGTTCGCCCGTCCGACATCTGCCTCTGAAATGGCGGCAGCCCGACGCGTCCAGAGTAGGTTCCCAACGCATGCCTGAAGAGCGCGAGATCATGACCTGGGACATGTTGGGTGAGGCCACACGAACGTTGTCTCAGATGGTGGCTGACGATGGCTACGAGCCCGACATGATCCTCGGAATCGCGCGCGGCGGGCTGCTCCCGGCCGGCGCCATCGGCTACGCGCTCTCGATCAAAAACGTATACACGATGAACGTCGAGTTCTACACCGGTGTTGACGAGCGTCTGGAAGTGCCACGGATTCTCCCGCCGGCACCCGACTTCGTCGACTTGTCGCACGGCAAGATCCTCGTGGTCGACGATGTGGCCGACACCGGCCACACCCTCAAGTCAGTCGAAGAGTTCTGCGAAGGCAAGGTCGGCGAAGTCCGTACCCTCTGCATCTACGAGAAGTCACACTCCGTTGTGAAGTGCGACTACGTGTGGAAGCGCACCGACCAGTGGATCAACTTCCCGTGGAGCGACAAAGAGCCGGTCGCGAAGCGCGACTGGTCCGTAAAAGACGCCTGACTCGCAACAGCAGCCTCAGCTGCTGAACGCGCGCTGTTGAGCGAGCTGCAGACGTTCCGCAAGACGCTTCGCCGGGACGATGCCGAGCAGCTTGTCGCCGTTCCAGACGGTCACCAGCGGGTTCGTCGGGTTGATGCGGGGGAGTACCGAGGACAGATCGTCGTCGGGCCCAGCCTTGGCGAGTGTGCTGAACGGCGTCATCAACTGTGTCAGCATCACCATGGCACGCTGATCTGACGGGATTGCCCACAGCTGATCCTCGAGGACGAGACCATCGATGTTGCCGTCGCCGTTCGCATCGAGTGCCACCGCACCGGCCTGACCGAGTCGTTGGCGCTGATCGATCATCGAGTCGGCGTCCATGTCGCTGCCAGCGTGTGCAATGCCGAACCACGTGAGGTCGCGAACCTTCACACCGTCGAGTTGCTCGCCGATGTACGACGCCATGATCTCGGCTCGAGCGTTCATGGCGATGAACACGCCAGTGACGGCAATGAAGATGCCCTGCATGCCCTGGATCATCAGCGCAACACCGATGATGCCGAGGCTCCATCCGAGGACGCGGCCCGCATGGCCTGCGTCGCGCATTGCTCGATACTTGTTGCCGGTACGCGCCCACTGGACAGCTCGGACCAAGCGTCCCCCGTCGAGCGGAGCGCCGGGGAGCATGTTGAAGACGGCAAGGACGACGTTGATGAACCCGACCCAGATCAAGACGTTGGAACGAAAGATGAAGGCCAATCCGACGCTCACGACACCGATCAGCAAGCTGACTGCAGGTCCGGCGACGGCGATCAGGCCGTCGGCCTTCGGCGTCGGTGATTCGCGATCGAGTCGGGCGACGCCGCCCAGAGCCCAGAGGTCGATCGACTCGGTGTTGACGCCGTAGCGACGCGCCACGAGTGCGTGGCCAAACTCGTGCAGGAGGATGGACATGAAGAACGCGAGCGTCGCGATGATGCCAGCGACGACGCCGAGCGCTGCGGCGAGGTTCGTGCCGAACAGTGCAGCCACGAGCGCCATGCTCCAGTGGGCACGTACCGGAATGCCGAAGTACCGACCCAAGTTCAATGATCCGGGTGATCTCATGATGTGTTCAACCGTACGCCCGTTCCCCCTATTCCGCCCGTCACCCAAGCAGACCCACTCAGACCTCCCCTCTCAGATCACCCCGAAAAATGCGGCGTGGTCGTCGCTGAGCGAACATTTTCCTGCAGATTTGGGGTTTGGTGGCGTTCGTTG
>CAXMZV010000198.1:0-7340 GCA_964199985.1 Candidatus Ilumatobacter isfjordensis
AAGCCTTCCCGGCGGCGATGCACCGTACGTGCCGGCCGAGACCGCCATCACAGCCGACGCACCCGCTGAAGTAGCCGACGCCACCGCACCGGCCGACGCTGCTGCTGCCACCGCCGCAGCAGCAGCAGCCGACGAGCCGGCCGGCTGGGCCGCCGCACCCGACAACGATCTCGCCGATCTTGCTGCGCAAGTCGGCGCCGAAGACACCGCTGCCGATGCCAGTGACGCTGCTGCAGGAATCGGTGGTGGCATTGCCGCTGCTGGTGTCGCCGGAGCCGCAGTCGCAACTGGCGCCCTTGGTGGCGCAGGCGACGCTGCCGGTTCGCTCGGTGACAGCGCTGGTGGAGCCCTTGGAGGCGTTGCCGATCAAGCAACCGATACAGCTGCAGGAGCTGCCGACACCGCCAGCGACGCCGCTGCGGGTGTGGTCGATCAGGCTGCTGACGCGGGTGCCGAAGCTGCCGATGCGGTGCCAGCCGCTGCCGAGTCGGGCGTGCCGGCCGGTTGGTACGCCGACCCGTCGGGCCGCTACGAACTGCGCTACTGGGATGGCAGCGCCTGGACCGAGCACGTCTCACGCGCAGGTCAGCAATTCACCGACCCTCCCGTCGCCTAACCGCCGGCTCGGTCCAGATCGTCCGATTGCGGCGTTCCGTGAACTCCTCGGTGCCTGGAGGCACCGTCGTCGTCACGCGCCTTGCACTCGAAGCGATCTGATCCCGAGCTGAATGAGTATTGAGAGCAGCAGCTGACTTGTCGGCTGCTGCTCTTTCAGTTTTCGGGACGATGTACCTTCGACTGATCGGTCGGTGGCCGTACCCTGAGCCCGATGAAGGCAACTTCCGTTGGGCATGCGGGGATACTGATCGAGACCGAGGCGGGTTCGATTCTGTGCGATCCGTGGTTCGAGCCAGCGTTCTTTGGTGGTTGGTTCCCGTTCCCCCGCAACGACCAGCTGAGCGATGACCTCCGCGAGCGGATCGAGAACGCCGACTTCCTCTACGTTTCGCACCTGCACGGCGACCACCACGACGAAGCCTGGCTCGATCAACACCTGCCGCGAGACATCCCGATTCTGCTCCCGGGCTTCCCGACGCGCGAGCAGCGGCGAACGCTGGCCAAGCACGGCTTCACGAACTTCGTGCAGACCGTCGACACCGAAGAACTCGAGATCGCACCGGGCTTGAAGGTCGCGATCCACATCGAGTCCTCGATCACCGACGGGCCCGGTGGCGACTCAGCACTGGTCGTCATGCACAACGACACGATCCTCGTCAACCAGAACGACTGCCGCACCAACGACCTCGGACAGCTCGCTGCCCACGGCACCGTCGACCTGCACTGGCTGCAGTTCTCCGGTGCCATTTGGTATCCGATGGTGTACGAGATGCCTGATGACGAGAAGCTGCGGCAGTGCCAGGCCAAGGTCAAGGCACAGTTCGCACGTGCGATGCGCTACGTCGAAAAGGTCGGAGCGCGAGCGATCGTCCCCAGTGCGGGACCGCCCGCATTCCTCGACCCCGACCTGTTCGGCTTGAACATGATCGACGGCGACGAGGCCACGATCTTCCCCGACCAGACCGTGTTCTTGCAGATGCTCGGCGACGCCGGTTTCACCGGAGTTCTCAACATTCCGGGCACCACGATCGAGGTCACGCCGTCGTCGGTCGAAGCCACCCACCCGATGCCCGACGCCGATGTTGACGCCATCTTCTCCAACAAGCGGGCGTACCTCGAGCAGTACCAGGCCGACTGGCTGCCGTGGCTCGACGAGATGAAGGCCGGCTGGCGAGCGCTCGACATCGACCTGCTCGCGGAGCTGAAGGATTGGTGGGAGCCGCTCCTCGACATGGCACCGACGTTGCGCTCGATGGTTGGCGCGAACGTGCTGATCAATGCCGGCGACCTCGCCATCCTCGTCGACTTCCCGAACGCCGAAGTCCGCGCGCATGACGGTGAGCCGTTCTCATTTCGGTTCGACATCCCACGCGACTTGGTTGAAGCGGTGGCGGCGAAGCGCGCCGTCGACTGGAGTAACTCGCTGCTCCTGTCGTGCCGATTCACCGCGTGGCGCGATGGCGAGTTCAACGAGTACGTCTACAACTTTTTGAAGTCGTTGTCCCGCGAGCGAATGAAGCGTGCCGAGGCCGAAGTGGTCCGCAAGCTCGAGCTGGCAGCAGGTGGCGGCGACCACAGCGACGAGCCCGACATCCAGATCGGCGAGTTCATTGTGCAACCGCGTTGCCCGCACCGCGACGCTGACCTCGAAGCGTTCGGCGAGGTCCAAGATGGCGAGTTCGTCTGCACCCTCCACGGCTGGCGGTTCGACTGTGAGACCGGCGCCTGCCTCACCTCACCCACCGAAACCTCCCTCCGCATCCGCCGCGCCTGACCGGCCAACCTGGGCCAGGCACAGCATGACCGGTTGTCCCCTGTCGTTACCGGATTGGAGGAAATCCGTCACAGAACGCAACTAGGTTGAAGGCATGTTGTCGGCTGTGTTGGATCTGGGGATCGACCTCAATCTCTGGCCCTGGGTCTGGCTCGCGGTTGGCATCACGTTCGCCACTATCGAGCTCACAGTGCTCGCCGGTGCGTTCGTCCTCCTGCCGTTCGCTGTGTCGGCATTCGCCGCCGCGTTGCTCGGCTTCTACGACGTCGCGATCGAGATCCAGTGGGGCGTCTTCATCTTCGGCGGTGCACTCCTCTGGGTGGTGCTTTACAAGCGCGTCATGAAGTTCGCCGGCGACAACGAAATGTCGCCCGGCGTTGGCGCAGACCGGCTCATCGGCCTGACGGCAATCGTGACGACGACGATCGACCCCAACGACACCGACCGCAAGGGTCGAGTCAAGGTCGAAGGCGAAGTGTGGAGTGCGCTGACCAGCGAACACGTCACGATCGCCAAGGGCACCAAGGTGCGCGTCACCGAGATGCACGGCACGCGCGTGATGGTCGAAGTCCTCACCAACCCGCCGAAGAACGCTCCACCCAGCGGGCCGCCGCTGCAACAACCCGGTTCGAAACCACACCAGGGAGATCCTTCATGAATCCCATCGCTATCGTTGTCGGCGTTATTGCGCTGATCGGCATTGCCGTCCTCGTGGGCGCCGTCAAGATTGTGCGCCCGTATCAGCGTGGTCTCGTCGAACGTCTCGGCAAGTACAAGGCCACACGCGAGCCGGGTCTGAACCTGATCATGCCGTTCATCGAGACGATGCAGCTGATCGACATGCGTGAGCAAGTCGTCGACGTGCCACCGCAGGAAGTCATCACCGCCGACAACGTGGTCGTGTCCGTCGATGCCGTCGTGTACTACGAGGCCACCGATCCGCAGCGTCTCGTCTACAACATCGCCGACTTTTTCACCGCCATCACGAAGCTGGCCCAGACCAACCTCCGCAACCTCATTGGCGACATGGAGTTGGACAGGGCACTCACCTCGCGTGACACGATCAACACCCAACTCCGCGAGGTACTCGACGACGCCACCGACAAATGGGGTGTTCGAGTCGTTCGTGTCGAGATCCAGCGCATCGATCCGCCGCCGGACATCGTGTCCGCAATGCACGCCCAGATGCGCGCCGAGCGCGACCGTCGTGCGACGGTCACAGAGGCCAAGGGTTACCAGGAAGCGGCGATCGCCCGAGCCGACGGCGAGCAGCAGGCAGCCGTGCTTTCAGCCACCGGTCGCAAGGAAGCTGCCATCCTCGATGCGCAGGGTGAATCCGAAGCCATTCAGCTCCGAGCGCACGCCAACAAGTTCCGGCTGGAAATGCTCGGCCAGGGTGAAGGTCTCGCTGCCAAGGCACGCCTCACCGGCATCAAGGAAGCCGAGACTGACAACAACGTGCTCACGGTTGAGTACCTGTCGGCACTCGAAAAGATCGGTGACGGCCGGGCGACCAAGATGGTCATCCCCGTTGAGTTCTCGGGCTTGCTTGGAACCGTTGCCGCGTTGGCCGAGACGATTCGACCCGAGGAGTCAGGCGACGACGTACGCCCGAAGGACAGCTTGCCAATTCCGGCTGATGACGACCGCGTCGAGCTGCCCGAACCCGATCGGGCCGAGCACCGCAGCGGCGGCAGCTGACCATGCGCATCATCGATGCTCCGCGGGCCGGGTGGTATCCCGACCCCGACGGTCGTGAACGGCTGCGGTGGTGGGACGGTTTGGACTGGACCAACATCCGCCGGGCACCGCCCAGCACAGCGGAGTTGACGCGCGCCGAGGCGAACATGGTGCATGACGCACCGGTGGGCCAAGGTCAGCAGGTCGGGCAGCAGCAGTACGGGGGCTACAGCCGCCAGGACACCCAGGAGATCATTGCCGAGGTGCGCACGGTCGCCCGGCAGGAACTCGACCGCGCCGCGGACGAGTTCTCCGCTCGAGCGGCCACGGCGGTTCGGAGCGTCACGCCGCTGATCACCGAATACACGAGCAAGCTGCTGCGCTGGGTGAAGTTCGCCCTCGCCCTCGCGACGGTGCTCTTCATTGCCTGGCTGGTGTTCCAGGCGATTGCATCGCAGAGCTTCTTCGACTGGATCGGCGACCGCATCGACAACGTCACCGAAGACACCCTCGGCAGCGAGTTGCTTCGGGGTCGGGACCAGCGGTAGCTCACTCGTCGATGACGGCGTCGGCCTCGATTTCGACGAGCAGCTTCGGGTCGATCAGCGCGACGACTTGCACCAGCGTTGCCGCGGGCCGGATGTCGCCAAACTTTTCGCCGTGGGCGCGCAGGACGCCGTCGGTGTCATTGATGTTGACGACGTAGATCCGGGTGCGGACGACGTCGGCCATGCTTGCGCCAGCCTCGGTGAGCGCGTTGGCAATCGTGTGCAACGCGTCGACCGATTGGCCATAAGCGTCGATGCCTTCGACGTTCGGCGGCTGAGCGCAGGTGCCGGCGACGTGGACCTGACTGCCGACTCGGACAGCTCGGCTGTATCCGTAGGGCGCTTCGTAGGGCCCGCCGGAGGAGATGTTCTGTCGCGTCATGGAGCGAGTGTGCCAGGCCGTTGTATCGCGTAGCGTCTTGATTCATGGCCAGCGTGCGCAATCTCGACAAGACCTTCGACACGTTCGACGACATCTACGAGCCGCGCATCGTGCAGCAGGTCAACGACTACGACGTGCGCATCGCGAAGTGCGAAGGAATGCACACATGGCACTCGCACGCTGACACCGACGAGTTCTTTCTCGTCACCGCCGGCCAGTTCACGATTCATCTCCGAGACGTCGACCCCGTCGTGCTCGGCCCCGGTGACACCTACGTCGTCCCGAAGGGCGTCGAGCACTGCCCCGAGGCCGCGTCGGGGACACAGATCATGATGTTCGAGCCGCAGGGCACCCCGAGCACCGGCGACCAAGGTCCGGTCGACGGGTTGAACAGCACGACCGGAATCACGCTCGGCTGAATCACACTTGGGGTCTGACCCCACGTGTGATTCAGGTGGCGGAGAGGCGGTAGCTGAACGTGTGACGGCCGGTCGGGATCTCGTAGCGGTCGAGCACGTCGGGTCCACAGCTCGCCGTGCCGATGCCGCGGTGCGCGACGTCGGCGTGCACAACAAGTGTCTTGCGCGGCGTGAGGTCCGTTTCGTGGCCGGCGTCGTAGAGATCAGCAGCCGTGAACCGAGTGGCCGAGACGTGCATCGACGTCGGGCGCAGGACGTCGAGTCGCACGACGGCACCTATCGATGAGTTGATGAACTCGAACCATCGGCAGTCGGTGCGGAGCCCAAACTCCTGCGGCACGAGGTACGGCGCCACATCGACACCGGACTGCCACGTGCCGACCATCGCACCGCGGTTGCGGTCGGGATAGTTCTCGAGCTCGCCGCGCCCGAACCAGCGAAGTTGATCGAAGCCCGACTTGAGTTGGAAGCTGACGCCGACGCGGCCGAGATCATCGAGCGCGTCGGGAACTTCCACGACGTGGTGATGCACCTCGCTTCCATCGTCCAGCACGTCGACGCGATGCTCGTGCGCGACGAACGTCTCGGCGGGCTGACGGTCGATGCCGCGCTCCTGCCATGACAGCAGGGCCTTGCCGCCGATGCCGTGCTGCTTGGTCATCTCCGGCATCAGCTTGTAGCCGTCGTTGTCGGTCGGCGCCCGGAAGATCGACAGGTCGACCGGCGCCGCCAACACTTTGCTCACCGCGCTCCGGACATTCGGCGTCGTCGGCTTCGGCACCGATGCGGACTTCGGCGCGCGGAGTTGCATCTGATCCCAGGCGACAGCCTTGCCGGCTGGTGCCCAGTCCGTCGCGGCGCGTTGCGTCCAGACGATGCTGAGGTGTGCGTCAGGCTCGGAGGGCGTCGCGCAGGGCAGGGCAACCTTGACCACCGAGTGCGGCGCGACCGTCGGCACATCGAGAGCACCCGACGCGGTGACGACACCGCCGACGTTGAGTTCCCAACGCGCATCAAGGTCCGACAGATCGGTGAAGCTGCGTCGGTTGGCGATGACGAGCTTCGTTCCCTTCCTCTCCACCGTCACCGGGCGATAGACCCACTCGACTTCTTGGATCGCCGGGTGCGGAATGAGGTCGGCCGACATCAAACCGTCGGCGACGAAGTTGCCATCGTGAATGGGCTCACCGAACTGGCCGCCATACGCGAAGCCTTTCTTGCCGTTCGGCAGGGTGGCGACCAGGCCGTGGTCCTTCCACTCCCAGATGAAGCCGCCCTGCAGGCCGGGCGTCGACGTGATCGTGTCCCAGTAGTCGGCGATCGATCCGTTCGAGTTGCCCATCGCGTGGCTGTACTCACACATGATGAACGGGCGATCGCCGCTGTACGCAGCGGTGTCTTCGTGCGTGGGATACATCGGGCACACGACGTCGCTGGCGTGGCGGCCACCATCGAGCCAACCGTCGTGGAACACGGCCGGCTCGTAGTGGAGCGGACGGCTCGGATCGGCGTACCGGAGCCATCCGGCCTGCGCGTCGTGGTTGCGTCCGTACCCGGCCTCGTTGCCGAGCGACCACATGATGATGCTGGCGTGGTTGCGATCGCGCTCGACCATGCGTGCCGCCCGGGCCAGCCACGTGCTGCGCCAGGCGGGATCGTTGCAGAGGCTGGTGTTGTACTGGTGTGCCTCGAGGTTGGCCTCGTCGATGACGTACAGACCGATCTCGTCGCAGAGGTCGAGGAGACGCGGATCGTTCGGATAATGCGAGCAGCGGACGGCAGTGATGTTGTGCCGCCGCATCACGAGCAGATCCGCCCGCATGTCGTCGAGCGTGACCGCCTTGCCTCGCGTGGGGTGGTGATCGTGACGGTTCACGCCGAAGATCCAGGCGGGCTGGCCGTTGATCAGGAGTTCGTTG